>NZ_ALBR01000011.1:0-198853 GCF_002081505.1 Bacillus sp. CDB3
TAACGTAAGTACGTACGTAACGACGTAACGTAACGTACGTTAACGTAACGTAAAGTAACGTCGACACGTAGTACTAAGTAGTAGCAGTGCACTTTTTATTACATTATTTTGTGAAACATTTCACAAAATAGACATACACAAATGAAATAATTTCATGTATATTAAGTTCATGAAATGTTACTCACGAACAAACTTGTGAAATATTTCACAAACGATGAGGTTCATGTAGGAAAGCAACTCTATTTTTTTGCGATAATCGGGACTTATTACGGCCTATAGGGTCTTATTTAGTCCAAGGTAGTAGAATAGGAGGAATTTACATGGTGGTCAAAGAGAAAGTTGTAAATGAAATGCAAGAGGTAAAAGAGATGATTGATACGTTAGTGAAGAACGGTCAACAAGCTTTACAAGCATTAGAAAGTTTTACACAAGAGCAAATTGACAACATTGTTCATGAAATGGCGCTTGCGGGTGTCGATCAACATATGCCGCTTGCGAAGTTGGCTGTTGAAGAAACGGGCCGTGGTGTATATGAAGATAAATGCATTAAAAATATTTTTGCCACTGAATATATTTGGCATAGTATAAAGAAAGATAAAACGGTAGGAATTATTTATGAAGATCCTCATGAAGAAGTAATAGAAATTGCAGAACCTGTCGGTGTAGTAGCTGGGGTAACGCCAGTAACTAACCCAACGTCGACAACAATGTTTAAAGCGTTAATCGCGATAAAAACGAGAAATCCAATTATTTTCGCATTTCATCCTTCTGCACAAAACTGTTCCATTGCAGCGGCGAAAACAGTATATGATGCAGCAGTGAAGGCCGGTGCACCAAAGCACTGTATTCAATGGATTGAAAGACCTTCTGTGGAAGCAACAAAACAATTAATGAACCATGAAGGTGTTGCGCTCGTTCTAGCGACTGGAGGAGCTGGTATGGTGAAATCAGCTTATTCTACTGGCAAACCCGCGCTAGGTGTAGGCCCTGGTAATGTACCATGTTATATAGAGAAGTCGGCACATGTAAAACGCGCTGTTAATGATTTGATTTTATCGAAAACATTTGATAACGGTATGATTTGTGCATCGGAACAAGCTATCATTGTAGACAAGGAAATCTATGATGATGTTAAAACAGAAATGATTGCAAATAATTGTTACTTTGTAACAGAAGAAGAGAGAAAAAAATTAGAAAAGCTTGTTATTAATGAAAATACATGTGCAGTAAATAGTGATATTGTTGGGAAATCAGCACAGTATATTGCTGAATTAGTAGGAATTACTGTACCTGAACATACAAAAATGCTTGTAGCTGAAATTAAAGGTATCGGGGCAGCATATCCACTATCTCGTGAGAAACTGAGCCCAGTGTTAGCTTGTGTAAAAGCAAATTCATTAGAAGAAGGATTTACATATTGCGAAGAAATGTTAGAGCTTGGTGGCCTAGGGCATTCAGCGGTTATCCATTCTACAAATAAAGAAGTACAAAAACAATTTGGGTTACGTATGAAAGCCTGCCGTCTCATTGTAAATGCACCTTCATCACAAGGTGGAATTGGTGATATATATAATGGATTTATTCCATCACTTACGCTTGGTTGTGGCTCCTACGGGAAAAACTCAGTTTCCCAAAACGTAACGGCGACTCATTTATTAAATATAAAAAGGTTGGCAAATAGAAAAAAGAATATGCAGTGGTTCAAATTACCACCCAAAATTTATTTTGAAAAACATGCGACAGCATATTTAGCAAACATGCCTAACATTTCCCGCGCATTTATTGTAACGGATCCAGGGATGGTTGAGCACGGTTATGTAGATACAGTTACGCACTATTTACGTAAGCATGCAAATGATGTGAAAGTCGAAGTTTTCTTTGAAGTTGAGCCAGATCCATCAGATGAAACTGTATTTAAAGGTGCGGACATGATGAAAAGCTTTAAACCAGATGTAATTATCGCGCTTGGTGGCGGTTCAGCTATGGATGCAGCAAAAGGGATGTGGCTATTCTACGAGCATCCAGAAACAACATTCTATGGAATTAAACAGAAGTTTTTAGATATAAGAAAACGTACATGTAAGTATCCGAATCTGGGGAATAAAGCGCAATTTGTTGCCATTCCAACAACATCGGGGACGGGATCAGAAGTGACGCCATTTGCAGTTATTACAGATAAGAAAAATAATATTAAATACCCGCTTGCGGATTATGAATTAACACCAGATGTAGCGATTGTTGATCCGCAATTTGTAATGACAGTACCACCTCATGTGACGGCAGATACTGGTATGGACGTATTAACACATGCAATTGAAGCGTATGTGTCTGTTCTGGCAAATGACTATACTGATGGTTTAGCATTAAAAGCAATTGATCTCGTATTTAAATATTTACCGAGAGCATATAAAGATGGAAATGATGAAGAAGCACGAGAAAAAATGCATAATGCTTCCGCAATCGCAGGGATGGCATTTGCAAATGCTTTCCTAGGTATTAATCACAGTTTAGCGCATAAAATTGGACCAGAATTCCATATTCCGCATGGGCGTGCAAATGCAATTCTTATGCCGCACGTAGTTCGCTATAATGCTATTAAGCCAAGAAAACACGCATTGTTCCCAAAATATGAGCACTTTGTGGCTGATGAACGCTATGCACATATTGCGAGAATGCTCGGGCTTCCAGCAAGCTCAACAGCGGAAGGTGTGGAATCACTCGTCCAAGCAATTATTGAGCTTGGAAAAAGCTTAAATATAAATATGAGTATTGCAGGACAAGGGGTTACTAAAGACCAATTTGAAGGGGTTGTTGGATTATTAGCAGAAAGAGCTTTTGAAGATCAATGTACAACAGCTAATCCAAAATTACCGCTCATTTCAGAGCTGAAAGAAATCTATATGGAAGCATATAAAGGCGTATAATAGATAAAAAAGAGCCGCGAGTAAGCGGCTCTTTTTTACTTTGGAAAACATCTCCCAGATTGGTTCTATTTACTTGTCTTTAAGCTTGATAGAATGTGATAAAGTGAGGATGGGAGTGATAAGCAGATGAAAGAATTACAAGAAAAAATAGCAGATTATACCCGGTTTGCACAAGTACTTTTAGCTATAAGTACATTTTTAATGATCGGTTTATTAATTCCAAGTGGAATAAAAAGTATGGTACAGTCTTTTGTTATGATGGGAAGTATTATTGTATTTTTAGTTCTTGCTTTTTTCTTCTTTAAGCGTGTTAGAACGATGCGTGATCAATTAGAGGAGAGCGAATATGAAGAAAATTGTTAAATAGGGCGCTACGAAAAGAAGAAATCTTTTTGTAGCGTTTTTTGTTTTTTGTAGAAAATGTATGCGTTTCATATTGACAATGATAATCCTTATCAATTAAAGTAGAGTAGTAGTCAATGATTATCATTATCAATTAGAGGTGGAAGAATGAAAAAATCTATTACGCTGTTCACAGCGATCTTATCTATTTTTTTCTTGTTAATAGGTTGCAGTGCAAAGGAAAACGAAAAAGCATCTGCAACAAAAACAGAAAAAGGAACAGACAAAATCGAAATTACCGATCTCTCAAACAGAAAGGTAACGTTCAATAAAGTTCCTGAAAGTTTTGCAACGTTAAGTATGGGTGATATGAATGTTATCGATGCTTTAGGAGGGAAAATCGTCGGTCGTCCAGATGCAAAAATTCCCCTTCCAGAAGATTTGCAAAAAACGCAAGTAATTGGAAATGCACATCAGCCAAACTTTGAACAAATTGCTAGCTTAAAACCAGACGTACTTGTTGCAAATAATGGATTTCAAAAAAATATTCCAACGGTCGAAGGACAAGGAACAAAAGTAATCATTTCTTCAGCTAATTCTGTAAAAGATATTCAAAAGAGTATTGAAATGTATGGAACAGTGATGAAGAAAGAAGATAAAGCAAAAGAACTTAATCAAAAAATTAATGATCAAATGAAGAAATATGAGAAAAAGAGTGACGTTAAAGCATTGCTAGTATATGGAGCACCAGGCACTTATTTAGCAGCATTACCAACATCTCTGTCAGGTGATATTTTAGAAAAAACGGGCGGCAAAAATATTGCAGCTGGTTTTCCAGAAATGAAAGAATATCCGCAATATGCACAGCTAAGTGTAGAACGCATTATTGAGGCGAACCCAGATGTAATTTATTTAATTACACATGGAGATCCAAATAGTGTGAAAAAAGCATTTGAAGGCGAAATGATGAAAAATGAAGCGTGGAAAAATTTAGATGCAGTCAAACAAAATCGTGTTGTTATTTTGCCACCAGATTTATTTGGATCAAATCCTGGAACAAAAGTAACAGAAGCAATGGACTTTATGTATAAAAGTATACAAGATGTAAGGAAATGATGAGTATGGAGAGTAGTGAAGCAGTAAGAGAAAAGGAACATCCTTTTGCGAAAAAAAGATGGGTAACAGCAGTTACTTTAGTTGTATTAACGATTCTAGGTCTTTTTTATGGTCTTTTCGCAGGAAGTTTATCCTTTTCTTTAGGAGACATTTTAACAGGGATACAAGATGAAGGTTCGATAGTTCATCGAATTGTATGGGATCTTCGTATACCTAGAGTGCTCGTTGGGTTTATTGTAGGAACATGTTTAGCAGCCTCGGGAGCATTACTGCAAGGGGTTATGAGAAACCCTCTTGCAGACCCCGGAATTATCGGAGTTTCATCAGGAGCAGGCCTTGTAGCAATAATAATTATGATTTTATTCCCACAACATATGGCTTTTTTACCACTAGGGGCGTTTTTAGGAGCGTTCATAACAGCGATGGTTATTTATGCTTTATCATGGCAAAAAGGGGCACCACCTTCAAGAATCGTCTTAGTAGGTGTATCAATCAATGCATTAATTGGTGCAGCAACGTCAGCATTAATGTTACTACATAGTGATAAAGTACAATCTGTGTTACCGTGGTTAGCTGGTGGCATTGGTGGTGTAAGTTGGGCGCATTTAAATATGATTATTTATTATGCAATATTCGCTATTATATTGGCTTTCTTTGGCATTAAGCATATTCGAGTATTAATGCTAGGAGATGAAATGGCGAAATTATTAGGGCGTAACGTGGAGAGAAGTCGGTTTTATTTAATAGTAGTAAGTACATTATTAGCTGGAATTGCGGTTAGTGTTTCCGGACTTATTGGATTTGTCGGTCTTGTTGTACCACATATGTTACGTTTATTAGTTGGAAATGATTATAAATATTTACTGCCGTTATCATGCCTTGGCGGAGGGATATTACTTGTTTTCGCGGATGCGATAGCTCGAAGTTGGTTCGATCCAATCGAATTGCCTGTTGGTATATTATTGTCCTTCTTAGGTGGTCCGTTCTTCTTATATTTAATTCATAGAGGAGGAAAACGACGTGATTTCCGTTAACAAAGTGTTTTACGCACATTCCGAAAGATTTCAAATCCAAAATATGAATGTACATATTAAAGCTGGAGAAATCGTTAGTTTAATTGGTCCGAATGGGTCGGGGAAATCTACTTTGCTTCGTTTAATAGCAAGGCTACTTAAACAAAGTGAAGGAGATATCATTTTAGATGGGGAAAATATTCATACGATGAAGAGTGCGGATGTAGCGAAGCAATTAGCGATGTTACCACAAATGCATGATCATCAATTAGATTTAACAGTGCAAGAGTTAATACAGTTCGGAAGAGGTCCTCATAAATCATGGAGTAGTCGCTTGAATAAAGAAGATGAAGAAATTGTTGATTGGGCATTGTCTGTTACAAATCTTGAAGGGTATGAATATCGTCTTTTACAGTCTTTGTCAGGAGGAGAAAGACAACGTGCTTGGATTGCGATGACGCTAGCACAACGTACAAATGTCTTACTATTAGATGAACCAACAACCTTTTTGGATATCGTTCACCAGTTGGAAGTAATGGAACTTGTGAAACGATTAAACGAGGAGTTTGGTATGACAATTATAATGGTTTTACATGACATTAACCAAGCGGCTCAATATAGTGATCGTTTACTCGTATTAAAGCAAGGCAAGATTCAGTATGACGGTGTACCAGAAGAAGTATTATGTCAACAAATGTTTCAACATGTATTTGGCATAGAAGTAGATATTTTTCAAGGAAGCGACAAGCCATTTTTTACACCGAAACGAATTTCTAAAAAAGGAGAAGAGCGATGCAAACAGAAGAACGTATTACCACTGAATTAGTAAGGGAATTTGTTATGGCAGCTCATGGAGATCTAGAAAGGGTACAGGAGCTTTTGTTCGAATCACCTAGCTTACTTCATGCTTCTTATAATTGGGGCGGTTCAGATTGGGAAAGTGCTTTAGGAGCAGCAGCACATGTAGGTCGTAAAGATATTGCTCTTTATTTACTAGAAAAGGGTGCTCGGATGGATATTTTCGTAGCAGCTATGCTTGGAGAGTTAGAAGTTGTACAAGCTATTTTAGTGGCACAACCAGAAGCATTACGTGCATCTGGCCCACATGGTATTTCCCTTCTTCAACATGCTCGAATGGGTGGAGAAAAAGCACAGCGTGTATTTGAGTACTTAACGGTGCTCTCTTAATAACCGTAAAAGTTCTTATGTGCGGTAAACTTTTCACTTTAATATAATTGGAAAGTTTACCGCCCGTTAGAACGGGATAAGTATCTAGTATATTTGAAAATCCTACACCCCCCTCAATTGTAGTTTTCTTTTTGCTAGTTATGATATGGATGCAGTAGACAATATTTGTCTACTGCTTTTTTTACGTTTGTAAAGAGTGAATATTCTATATTTTAATGTTGGTTCATTTATAATAGAGAGTAACACTTACTATACATACAAAATATGATCGTGTAATAAAGAACAGAATGCTGGGAAGGAGTTTAAAAATGTTCCATACAGATCGCCTACAATTTCGCAAATATACAATGGATGATTTACAGTTCTACGCTTCGTTATGGGGGAACGAGAAAGTAATGCGCTATATTGGAAATGGGACGTTAAAAACATATATGCAATGTAAAAAAAGTTTGGAGGAGTGGGTGCTTCCAAGTTATAAAAATGGTCTCGGTTTATTTGTAATGATTGAAAAGGAAACTGGGATACGAATTGGTCATGCAGGACTTGTTAAGCAGAAGGTAGATGGAAAAGAGGAAATCGAAATTGGTTATTGGCTACTTCCTCAGTATTGGGGGAAAGGGTATGCGAAAGAATCAGCAGCAGCATTTCGAGACTACGGTTTCCAAGCGTTACAAATGAATAA
Source organism: Bacillus sp. CDB3 (assembly GCF_002081505.1). NCBI lineage: Bacteria > Bacillati > Bacillota > Bacilli > Caryophanales > Bacillaceae > Bacillus > Bacillus sp. CDB3. The sequence goes on from NZ_ALBR01000011.1 coordinate 7,266, forward strand.
ATTAATTTCACTTATTAATCCGAACCACCCAGCTTCAATATTTGTAGCTAGAAAAACAGGACTTAGCTATGAAAAAACAACTGCATTTCATGGGATTGATGTCTTAGTTTATTCTATTAAGAGAGTTGGATGAAAAAGTTCACTTTTTTAAAGGTGAAATATACTTTTTGAAGAATGGTATATAAAAATAAAAGGAGGGATTACATGTATATTTATCATAATGGACTAATTATTCGTGAAGGAACGAATGGAGTGCCAGCATATGCAATTAAAACATTATTTGAAGATGCTGGTTGGAGTAATGATAATATCCCTTCTTGGCAAATTGAAAAATTTTCGATAGCATTTGAAAATTCAACATGGGCTTTCACAATTTGGGATGAAGAAGAGATGGTCGCGATGGTTAGAGTAATTTCTGATCAAATCATGGTTGCTAATATAGTAAATTTAGTTGTGAAGTATGAGTATAGAGGGAAAGGATTAGGTAAGAAACTAGTAGCTCTTTGTTTGCAAAAGCTTCCTCATGGTGATTGGTTTGCACATACAGCCGCTAACAATTTTGATTTTTATAGAAGTTGTGGTTTTGAAGTAAGAGAGTTATCAAGAAATGGGACATGTGCGTACTACGGGTATCAAGTAGCAAAAAAGGATGGGCACCGATAAACTTATAAGGTAGTGAAGAAAAAGGATTGCTATTTTAATAATATAAACTGAATTGAGACTCATTTTATGATAAAATAAGAGAAAATTCAGTTTATTAAACGGGGGATAAAAATGAATGTAAAAGTTGGGGATGTATTTAAATATGAAAGAAGATTTACCGAGGAAGAAGTTTTCGAATTTGCCAATATTACAGGTGATAAAGGTAGGCATCATATGGAATATGATGAGAATGGAAGGTTAATGGTTCATGGTTTATTGACGGCTAGTATTGGGACGAAAGTAGGAGAAGAGTTACATTACATAGCAAGGGAATTAGTAAGCGAATTTATTAGGCCAGTTTTTACAGGGGATACGATTACTTGTGAATTAACTTTAACAAATATTGAACAAATGGAAGGATATAAAAAAGTTTCAATTGAGTCAGTATATCGTAATCAACATGAAAAGACCGTACTAGTTGGGACAAGTTATGGAATTATAAGGGGATAAAAAAGAAGCCTGTTACGAAACAGGCTTCTTTTTTTATCAATTAGTAAACTCGTTTTCGATTTTCAGCATGACTAGAGATAAGTAATAACGCAGACTCTTCACCTATATTACGAACAATATGAGGAACGCATGCATTCCAGGAGAAGGAATCGCCTTCTTCTACAATTGCAATATCTTCACCATGTTGAATTTCTAGTTTTCCGCGTAATACAAGATGACACTCTTCACCTTCATGAGCATTGGGTGAGTTTTCTTTTGGAAACCCAGCAGGAATTTCTACGAGATTTAGGCGAAGGCCACCTTGCTCTGCAACATGTTCAATTCTTTGTTCATCTTTTCCATAAACACTGTATTTACGTTTTCTTTTTTTACAATTTTTAAACGATCTTTTTGTTCTAACAATAAATAGGGAAGAGGAACATTTAAAAAATTGGAGATCGTTTCTAAAGTTGAGATTGATGGTGATGTTTTATTATTTTCAACCTGACTCATAAAGCCTTTAGAAAGACCTGTTCCCTCACAAATTTGTGCGATTGTTATGCCTCTACGTTGACGAATTTCACGTATTGCAGAACCAATATTCATAAAAATCAAGCTCCTTTTTGTAAACAACTATTTGTATCATAGCAAAAAAAAAATATTTTTTCTCATGAAAAATGAATTGACGAATAAAAATAATTAGTGTATGTTTTGTAATGTAAATAAAAGTTTTATATAAGAAAAATATAAAGGAGAGAAAAAAATGAATCAACATATTGGCAACTTAATTATTCGTATCGTGTTAGGGGTAACGTTCTTTATGCACGGTTTAACAAAATTCCAATCAGGAATTGACAATATTGCAGGGTGGTTTACAAGCATTGGTTTACCGGGAGGACTTGCATACGGTGTAGCAACAGTTGAATTAGTTGGAGGTCTATTGTTAATTCTAGGCTTAGGTGTAAGATATATTGGCTTATTATTTGCATTTGTTATGGTTGGAGCGATTGTGAAAGTAAAATGGTCAGCTGGCTTGTTAGGAGACGGGAAAAATCCTGGGTTTGAGTTAGAACTTGCATTATTAGCGATGGGTGCATACTTATTTGTTGCGAAAGCTGATGGTTTTGTAGATAATTTCTTAAAAGAGAAAATGTTAAAGAAGAATTAATTAAAATGGGGGTATAACAAAATGGGCTTTCAACTTCATCCCGAAACAACACTTGGGGTTGTTCATTTATATGTATCAAATTTAAAGAAATCGCTAGAGTTTTATACAGAAGTATTGCGTATGAAGGTATTGGAAGAAACAAGTACAATCGTTACGTTTGGTAATGAGGAAAATGAGCCACTTCTCATCATAGAAGAAAAGGAAGACGCTCTTCCGAAGCAAAGAGGTCGAACTGGTTTATATCACTATGCAATTTTATTACCAAACAGACAAGACTTAGCAAATATTCTTCGTCATTTTGTTGAGAGAGTACACCCATTACATGGTGGGGCTGACCATTACTTTAGTGAAGCTCTTTATTTAGCTGATCCAGATGGAAATGGGATTGAAATTTATCATGATCGCCAAAAAAAAGTTTGGCATGATGAAAATGGAGAGCTACCATTTGTTAGTAACCCGTTAGACGGCGAAGGATTATTACAGCAAGGAAGTACATGGAATGGATTCCCGGCTGGTACTGTGATGGGCCATATTCATTTACATGTAGCTGACTTAGAAGAAGCGAAACGTTTCTATGTTGATGGTATTGGTTTTGATGTAACAATCCCAGCTCGAAATGGAGCATTGTTCGTATCAGCAGGTGGTTATCATCATCATATCGGTTTAAATACATGGCAAGGTGAAGATATACCACCACAAATGCCAAATTCCGTCGGCTTGAAATATTTCACCATTATACTAGCAGATGAAAAGCAAAAAGAGCAAGTATGTGAAAGTTTAAAATATATTGGCGTGGTTGCTACGTATAAAGATGGAGTATTACAGGCCGAGGATCCGTTTGGACATTGTATCCATTTCAAAATAAAAGGAGAAGCCTAAAAAAGGCTTCTCTTTTTTACTTTCTTATAATTGCTTTTTCATTTTGTAAAAATAGTTCATCAAATTGCTTCGCAAGTTCAAAATCTAGTTTCGTTAAACCTTTTGCATTCCAAGATGACAAAGTAATAATAACTGCTTTATACTGGATAAGGATAAATGGATGGTGATTATGTTCTTCTGATAGTTTGGCGGCTTCAGAGACAAATTCGACTCCTTTTAAGTAGTCGGAAAACATATATTTTCTTTCAATCCATTTTTCATCTTTTACCATCCATTTATCTACATTAAATAATTCTTCTTGAACTTCTTCTTCAGTTAATCGTAGCATCATTTTTCACATCCTTTACCTGTAGTAGCGCAAGACCATTGTTAATAAGGCGTGTTACAGCTTCGTCAGTTGTGAAAGTAGAAAGTTGCTTTAATAATGCTGCTGATGTTTCATGCCCTTTGTTATGTTCTAAAAGTAGTTCTAATATTTCAAGGCGAAGCAGCCATTCTTTCGCATGAAATTTATTTAATACCTCTTGAATTGCTACTAATTGCTCGACATACGCGTCGTGTAAAGTACCTTCACCTCGAATATCACGAACCGTTTGATACATACGATCCAGCTCAGTTAATGTAAGAGGTGTTGGAGTTTCTTCTGTTTCTTCATTAGTTGGGAAAAACGATGCTGCATCTGCTGCTCCTGGGAATACTGAAGTGATTTTTGAGCCAACAGCCATATCAAATGCGCCCCATGAAGCATCAAATAATAAGCGGTCGTTATAAGTAACTGTGCAATCGATAAAGGAGATAAGAGCAATTTTCTTATCGTTTTTTACAATAGCTGTTACTGTTCCTTTTACATGAATACCACTTGCAAAAGTAAACTCTGTAATATTTCCAATTGTAATTCCTAATGATTGTAGTTGTTCGTCTGTACAATTTTCTAATGCAATATTTTCAGTGAGTAATCCAATTGGTGTTCCAAAGCCGTCACTGTGTACAGATGTAGAATGATTCGCTAATTGTTTATTATGAAGTGCTAATGCCGTTGGCGAAGTTGTGCGCATGTAAATAACTTCACCTGCATCGTTTTCAATTGTTTCGTTGAATGTGCCTGTAATTTGTAATCCACTATTTAGCTCAGCTGTTGCATGGTTTTCGGAGTGAATTGCTTTTTCTAATCCTTCTGTGCCACCTGTTTTGAATGCCATCGTTTCAGAGAACGTCTCAAGCGCCTCAGTTAACTCTTCAAATGATTGACAAACAAATAGCTGTGGTTGCATTTTTGTCACATCATAAGTTGTCCCTGTGCAAGCTTCAATTGAGAAAGGAACTTTTTCTACAGCATCTGTTAAGCAATGTTTGCTTTCGCCGACAGAGGAAAGAAGGCCAGCACCGTAGATTTTTGGATCGTCAATATTTCCAATTAAGCCGTATTCCACTGTCCACCAGAATAGACGTGAAATTTGTTCTGCTTCTGATAAACCAGAAACTAAGTTTTGTTTTTCAATTACAGCATTTTCAGCAGCTGCAACTTCTTCAGGTGTAGAAGTCGGGCTTTCTTTTACGATCGTTAATGTACGAACAGCTTCAAAAGCTTCATGTTCTTCTTTAGTGGAGAAAGCTTTCGCTCCAATTTGCCCAAAGCGTTTCACATATTTTGCATATGTACGATCAAGTAAAATCGGTGCGTGTCCTGCTGCTTCATGAACGATATCAGGAGCTGGTGTATACTCGATATTTTCTACTTTACGAATATCTGTTGCGATTGGTAGTAATCCGTGCCCCTGAAAATCGAAGAATGCTACGCCAGGAATAAGTCCGTCAATCGTTACAGCTCCCCAGCCGCTTGGTGCTAAACATTCATTCATTTCTTCTACCTTTGGGATTGCATCTATATTAATACCAGATGATTGTAGTCCATTCACATAGGCTGGATGAGCAACATCTTTTAAGAAACTATGATTTTGTCTCATAATGTAACGCCATACAGCGTGATTCACCGGTGTGTATTGATCATAATGCTGTGTGGATACGAATGGTTTTAAATGCGATGGAATTTCTGTTTTCTTTGTCATTTAGACATCCTCCTTTTTTTCTATAAAATTAAATATCGGTTTCGTATAGCTTGTACCACCCCCTCTCAAAATTGTAAGCGCTTATAAAATTTTATCATAAGATTCGGAATTATTTAACATTTGTTTCTGTGAGAAATAGAAAAAGCCCCTATCGCAAAATCCGATAGGGGCGAAAAAATCGCGGTACCACCCTATTTGTAAGTGAAAATATACTTACATCTCAACTAATGATAACGGAAAAATTCCGTCTTTTCCTTCATGCATAAAAGCACTACGAAAAAGAAGCTCCAGAATTGTAATTCGTACTTATATATGTGCTAATTTCCACCGACCATTAGCTCTCTGAAACAGGGATACAAGATACTACTGCGATTCTTTCAACGCGTATATATGAAGTTATTTAAAAGGGAAGGACACAAAAAAGCCCCTATCGGAAAATCCGATAGGGACGATGAAAATCGCGGTACCACCCTATTTGTAAACAATTAATTGTTTACCACTTACTTTAAGATAACGGAAAGATCCGTCTTTCTCTTCATGCATAAAAAGCATTACGGGAAAGAAGCTCCAGAATTGTAATTCACGCTTGTATATGTACTGATTCGCACCAACCATCAGTTCTCTGAGACAGGGATATAAGTCGCTACTAGTATTCCTTCAAAGCCGATATATAATTTGTTCAACTAAACTATGTTTTGTATTATAAAACTATATTTAAAAGCTTGTCAACAATAATTTTATTATTTCACTTCTAAATCGACGTTTAAATTAGATGTATTTCCGGCTGCATCAGTTGCTACAATATGAATGGTATTCTTTCCTTCTTGTAATTGACTACGATCGAAATAAATTTCATAGTTTTTCCCCCAAGGATTTAGGTATGCACTTTCCCATGCGCCATTTCCATTAATTTCATACTGTATCGTTACGGGATGTCCTGGAGCAACCCATCCGGATTCTGTCATCCAATCTAAAAGTATATCATCTACTTTACCTCTAATTACGAGGTTTTCTTGATCTACTTCAGACGATAATTTCGGTGCAGTGCGATCGACAAACACAGCTCCTGTCTGTTTCGTTTCTCCACCAGAGTTAGAAGCAACAGCTTCGATTTGGTATAAGCCATCAGGTAGAGGAGATCCGTCAGTTTTCGTACCATTCCATTTGAAAGATTTATAACCTGTTGTTTCATTCTTACCTTGATGAATGATTCCTTGATATGTTACTCGGTCTTTCGTAACTAAATTAGCATGAAACGTTACATCTTCAACTGGTGTAACTAAATAGTAATTGATAAGGTTGTCATCTAGTATTTTGTCATTATTTGGACTGAAAGTAGAATTAACGATTTCAAGGCCGTCAATACGTTTGTATTCTTTCGGATCAATGCTAAATGTAAATGGAATACGCATTTCTTCAGTCTTCCCTTGCTCTTTTACATATAGATTACCTGTATATACACCTTGTGGTAAGGAGCTATCAACAGTAATAGTAAAAGGCTTTTCGATATTACTATTAGGTTTCATACTAATAGAAGAAGGGAAAGAAGTCTGGACTTTTGTTTTTGTATCTAGTAATTCAATGCGAGTTGAAAAGTTTTTCTTTTGTTAGAAAGATTTTGTAACGTAATATTTTGTGTTAACTTCACTTTACCGCTATTAGGTTTAATAAGACCGAAACTTACATTGTTTGGTTTCACTAATGCATCTGCTTTTGCTGCTTTTGGAATGTTAATTAAACCAGATCCTTGTGCCATGACAGGATATGTATTTTCATTGACATCCTTTAATGTTTTTGCAGTGTTGGCAAGAGCAGATTTCAATTGTTCTGTCGTCCAATCAGGATGCATTTGACGCAGCAGGGCAACAGCTCCCGTTACTTGCGGCGCAGCCATACTTGTCCCATTGTGAGATTCATAGTCACCTCTTGGTACTGTACTTGTAATTTGTACGCCAGGTGCAACAACATCTGGCTTTATAAGCCAACTTCCTTGTGATGGTCCCCTTGAACTAAAGTTACCAATAAGTTCTGTTTGGTTTGGTTGTCCAATCTTTATATTTTTCTTTTGTTTTGTAATTAAATTTTTCAATTCTTCACCATTTGTGTTTGATAGTTGCATAACCGGAAGAGCTACATCTTCACGTCCAAAATATTCTGGCATAATATTAATTTCTTTTTCGTTAGAAATTAGTAGCACGCCGAGAGCGCCAGCTTGTTTCGCTTGTTCTGCTTTTACTAACGTGCTTGAAGTTCCTTGTAAGACAAGGGCGAACTTACCTTTTACATCTTGTTTAGCATAATCACTTGGATTACCGTAGCCGACATAGACAAGCTGAGCATCGTTTCCTACTTGGAAATCTGATTTTGATAACGGTAATCCTTGGTAAGATTTATTGGAACCAGCTACTTGGAATGTTGGAAATGGGATAGAAACTGTAGATGCTCCAACAGAGATGACACTACTTGCGTTACCAGGAGCGTCAACAGACCAAGGTTTTGGCCCATCATTTCCATTTGAGACGACCGCAGTAACACCAAGCTTTGCTGCACGTTCTAGCGTCATTGTTACAGGTTGATCAGGTACATTCAAATCTTGACCAAGAGATAGATTTAAAACATCGGCACCATCTTGAATCGCGCGCTCAATACCTTGAATAATATCATCGGTCGTACCAATACCAGCATCATTCATGACACGGTAAGCGAGTATAGAAGCATTCGGAGCAATCCCCTTTATTTTTCCGTTACCAGCAATAATTCCAGCAACATGGGTACCGTGGACGTTTCCATCCATCGGATCATTATCTTCATCGACTGTATCATAGCCACCGATATAATTTGCTTGTAAATCAGGATGGGTATAGTCTACACCGGAATCGATAATAGCGACTTTCATCCCTTTTCCATCAAGGGGTTTGCCAGTTGGATCTTTTAAATTCCAAGCCTCAGGTGCACCAACTGTAGGACCTCCAACATTTGGTGTTTCTTGATCCGCTGGGCTTTTTGATGTTTCATGTAACTTATATGTTAAGTTTGGATAAATTGCTTTTACTTCAGGTAAAGAAGCTAAAGCAGCAACTTGATCTCCTGGGATAGAAATAGAAAAACCAGAAAATAATGTACTATATGTTTCTTTTATCGTTGCCTTCGGTGCTTTTTCTTTAATTTTTTTTGTTGTATCCTCTTGTGCCTTTTTTAGTTGTGCATGGTATGATTGCACATTGCTATTTTTTAGATCCGGAGCATGCTGAATGTTACTTTGTGAAGCGAGTGGAGCATGCTGCAATTCTACAATGACTGAAATTTCTTTTGATGTTTTTGTTTCAACATTTTGCGCGATTTTGTTTTCTCCCCATTGTTCAATATTCGCTTTTAATTGTGGACTAAATTGCTTCTCCTTTTGCAGTGATTCAGCATGGGCGCTTAAAGCTCCAAAACTCGAAAAGACGAGCGCCATACTTAATAGTGTAGATGTAGTTTTTTTCATTGAAACTCCCCCTAATAAAAAGTGCTAATATTCCGAAAAATCATCTTACATTTTTATCATTAAATATAAAAACGAATGTTGGCTAAACTATATTTTCGACATAATTCACACCAATCCTCTTTGAATTGAAAATTTCTTGGGAAATTTTTTGGGATTATGTCGAATGGGTAAAATTTGCATATAGTAAGCAGAATATGAGGAATGCTAAAGATGGAAAATGGGGGTGCTATATGAAAAGATTTATAGTAAGTGTAATCATGATTTTGTTCCTTTTTTTCTGTTCCAGTTCGATTAAAGGCGCAGAAAACAATGAAGTGAAAGTTGCCTTTATTCGTAATCATAATCTATGGATTAAAGTTGGTGAGAAAGAAAAACAAATTACAAAAGGAGAGTACATAACAGGGCCGAAATGGTCACATAATGGAGAATGGCTTGCATATGCAAAAGGAAAGAAGCGAAATCATTTCGAACTGTATCGGTTGAAAGATGGAAAGAAAGTTACACCATCTCAATCAGAAGCATCGAATTATCAATGGTCACCAACAGAGAATATAATTGCCTTTGTATTTGCACGTACATTAAATATATTTAATGCTGAAAAAAAGAAAGCAGATTTTGAAAATGTAGCCAATGGTGTAGGTGACTATGCATGGTATCCTGATGGTAAGAAGTTTCTTGTATCATCAGAAGCGTACTTGCTTCCAACAGGATGGACAGGTGCTCAGTTATATGAAATACAAAAGGATGCAAATATGAATCCTCATAAGATGAAACATTTATATGCACTACCGAATGAGCATGATGACTTTTTATCATTAGTTGGAAGTGGATTTAAGTGGTCGCCAGATCAAAAGTGGATTTCGTTTTTGGCAGTACCAACAGCTTCTTTGTCAGCGGATAGTAATACACTTTGCTTAATTCGATCAGACGGCAGTCGTTTTGAAACAGTAGATCAAATGTTATTAAACACACAATGGTTCAAATGGGCGCCATCAAAAAATATATTAGCCTATATTGAAGGAAGCGGGAGAGTTGCATTAGAGAATAAACATTTAAAAGTAAAAGAACTGCCGGCATTACAGCAGAACACATTTACTCCAAAAGGCTATGTTGATTGGGATTTCACATGGAAGAACGATAATGTAATTATCGTTTCACGAGCAAAAGAAGCAGGGATAGAAACTCCGCCAGAAAAAAGACCACTACCATCTTTATATGAAGTAAATAGTATAAGCGATGAACAACGTCAAATTACAAAGCCATTTAATAGCCAAGGCGATTATAATCCTATTTTTATTAAGACGAGCAACCAATTGTTATGGATCCGTTCAAATCGTAAGAAAGCTGATGTATGGCTTGCTCATAACGATGGAAAACATGAAAAGAAGTGGATTGAAAATATAGATGTACCAGAGTGGTATTATGAGAAATGGAATTGGGAAGATGTCGTTTCGGTTAAAGGCGAGTAAAAAAACCTGCCTAAAATATAATTTTTAGGCAGGTTTTTCAATGTTATTTATGTGTTTTATTTGGCTTTTTTTTCGCAGGGTTTCCGTTCCCTTGGCGCTTTCTATTTTGTTCATCTTTTGCTTGTTTTTCATGTAATGTATCTAAAAAGTCATTTGAGTTACTCATTTTTATATCGCTCCTTTTTTTATTACGTCCTAGTTACTATAACCATTTAGGAGGATAATCATGATATAAAAGTTAAGCGCTTAATTTTCTTCGGTAGTATAAGTAAAATAGTCCATACGTAATGACTAACATAAGTAAAATTTGTAACTCTATATTTTCTTTTAAAATAGTTACGACAGGATCTGGTAAGTAAGGTGATGTATCGCTCGTTCCTAAACCTAACCATTTGTTTAAGAGGTTCATGATACAAAATATGAAAACACCGGACCAGCTTGCGATAATTGCTTTTTGTTTAATTTTCGTTTTACGTTCATCATCTGTAATCCAAGGATTAGCAGTTTTATCACTAATAAAAAAGCCATTTATGTATCCCCATATGATTATTCCGATAAAGATGATAATCCATTTCATATTTGTATTCCTCCCCTTATTGTAAAAAGTATTTTACATATATAATTGTAATGTTTTCCAAATAATGATGTCAAATACTTTTTACATTCTGCTTTTTAAAATAGCAGGAGTAAAGAAAAAAATAGGGAAGAAATATGTGAGACCATTTTCTAGTGAGAGGAAGAGGAGAATGAAACTTGTCTTTGTTCGGCATGGTGAAGGTGAGCATACGAAAAATTTATCATTAAGTTTACAAGCGGTGAATCCGTCATTGACGGGTGTGGGAAAGAAGCAGGCAAAATTGCTTCAGTGCGGTGTACCATTACAAGAAAAGGATATATTAATCGTTAGTCCTACACTTCGAACTTTACAAACTGCGACAATATGGAGTGCGGAAGTTGCTTGTCAAAAAATTGTTCATCCATATGTATCCCCGCGTATTTTTCCTTATCGGGAATCCGCCAAAACATTGCCATGCGATCAATTGTTAGATCGAAAGATAATTGAAAATTTATTTCCACATTTTTCATTAGAAGAAAGTACAAATGAATTGTTATGGAATGAGGGAATCAATATCATCTCAGAGAAGGAATTTCAGCAAATAGTAGATGAATTTCTGCATTGGTGCGATCAGTTAAAAGCAGAAAAAATTTGTATCGTTTCACATGATGGAACAATTACAGCGTATAGGCAATATTTACAGAAAGTTGCTTTAACTAGAGCAGATTTTTTGAAAGAAACGGGTATGTATGAAATTGACTTATAGGGTAAGGGATTTGTAATGGAAGACTTAGGAGAAAATGTATACGACTTAAACGAGCAGAGGGTATACTTTGGCGTAGCGGAAATTAAGTAATATGCAAAATTGCATATTACACATATTGTAAATGATTGGTATAAGTTTGGGGAGCTGAAGCTAGTAGAATCGATTTTACATGATAATGCAAAATCGTATGTTAGATCGATAGATTATGTAGGTGGAAATTTAGGACTTATGTTTACAATACACTTATTTTACAGGCTTATTAACCATGACAACACGTTAGGAGAAGCTGTTCGAGAAGCGAGATTAATCGATGAGGAGACATGTACATTTCGAGTATATAAAAAATATGAAACGCATTTGTTCTATATTCGAATGAATGTGTTTCACATTTAACTCACATTTTTTTTACATTTTCTTCAATGAAAATGATTATCACTTGTGGTATGATATGTTCAAGTTTTTACAGGTAATAAAAGTTACTATATATACGTTAGTATTTAATGTTTTTTATGTATGTCACAAATTATTCGTAATTAACATTTTAAAAATAAGTAACTAATGTTATTATATTATCTGTAACTGACTTAATTACAACTTTAGGAGGAAGATATGATTATTCAATTTTTAAGAGAAAACAAAGCAGTTTCTTTTGTATTAGCGATAGTTCGAGTGTATCTTGGTTACACATGGGTAATGGCTGGAATCGGTAAACTACAAGGAAAAGGATTCGATGCAACTGGTTATTTACAAGGTGCAATTGAAAAATCTAAAGGAGCACAACCAGCTGTTCAATCTTGGTGGGCATCATTCTTACAAGATTTTGCAATTCCAAACGTTGATTTATTTAATACACTTGTGACGTGGGGAGAAATTTTAGTCGGAATTGGTTTAATTGTAGGCTGTTTAACAAAAACAGCGGTCTTTTTCGGTCTTGTAATGAACTTTTCCTATATGTTTAGTGGGTCAATTGGTGTGAACCCTGAGATGGTTATTTTATCGATGTTCGTTCTTGTTTCTGGTATGAATGCTGGGAAAATTGGAGTTGATGGCTTCATTATTCCAAAAGTACTAGGATCAAAAACGCCAAAACGCCAAAAGCAAGCTGCTTAATATATGAAAACGGGTATCTCAACATGAGATACCCGTTTATTTTTCAGCACTTATAGGATTTTTCTCGAAGAAATCTTTTACATACCCTACAAATTCTTGTGGCTCTTGACGAAATGGTGCGTGATAACCTTTTTCGATAATATGGAAAGTACTATTTTTTAAGAATTGATGATAAGTTTCTCCTTCTTTCCAAGAAACGCTACTATCATTTCTTCCCCATATAATTAAAGTTGGCTGCTTAATTTCATTTGCATTAATTTGAAGACGTCTAGGCCACAACTTCATTTTATTATAATGTTCTTCATCATTACGCTTGAAGTTAACTTTGCTCTCATCATAGTCTGCAATAGAAGAAACTGTACTTAAATCAGTCGATAATTGTGGTTTAGGAGATCCCTGCTTATTCACTAATGAGTGAGGCCCGCCTGTAGCGTCAGTTAAAATAAGATGGGTAACCGCATCAGGATATAAGTATGTTAAATTAAGAGAAATTTCTCCGCCCATGGAGTGACCAAGTATTGCGAATGTATCATAACCTAGTTTTTTCATTAGCTTATAATACAAATTTGCATGAGTTGGGAAAGAATAATAAAAATCCATCGGCTTAGAGGAACGTCCGAATCCTAAGGCGTCAACAGAAATAATCGTATGATCTTTTGCTAAATCTGAGTAAATCTTTTGAAATCCATCTGATGATCCACCAAATCCATGGATCATAAGTAAAGGTGGTTTCTTGCTGCCAATTTGCTTAAAGTAAATAGTTTGTCCATCTATTTTAACCATTTTTTCTTCTGTAGTTAATTTCGCGGTAATTGTATTTTTTACTTGTTCTACGGGCTTTTCTGCTGCACTACATCCTACTAGTAATGTAAGAGTCAGACAGCTCGCCATAAAATAGCTAAGTCGCTTCAATTAGTTGTCCCCTTTCTAACATAACGCTGCATCTATCATAGCAAATAGCATATTACGATTTCCAGGAAGTTGATTACCATTCTTTATCATAAGAGGTGAAAGAAGTACTTCATGGAAATTTGCTGTTTGAAGAAATTGGCGGAATATGAATTGTGAATGCGGGACATCAATGCGTATTGTCCCATTCCACGATTTACAAATTATTTCTAATAAGTGAATAGAGTCTTCTTCTGTTTTTGAAATAAGTGGAGTAATACATAGCACATCTCCCTTTTGTATGCATAAAGCAAAAGCATCGATTTGATTATCCCGTTCTATTTTAAATGAGTAGGTTGCTCTCGATAGTAGCGATGAATAAAGCTTAGAACGGTGAGCACCAGTCGCAGTTTGATCAAGAAAAACAAGAGAAGGAAGATCATTTTTCTGAATTTGTTTTATGGGAACAGACTTTGTAATTATGTGATTCGCTTGTTTTTCGAAACGATGAATTGTTGTTATTGATTGAAATCCATATGATTGATATAAAGGTTCACCAGCTTTTGTTGCAATGAGCAGAATAGGAAGCGATGAATGAGTTAGAGTTAAACTGTTGTTTAGCAAAATACGGCCGATTCCTTGTCTTTGAAAATCAGGATGTACGATTAACATACCGATAGAAGAAAATCCACGATCAAATGGAAATACCCCTCCAGCTGCAATAAGTTTATTTTTATGTACATAGCCAAAAATTGTACCAATTGAAAGATACATATGGAATTGTTCTTTCATAAAGGCTTCATGTTGTAACCATCCGATAGATTCGCAAAGAGAGAGTAAATCTGGAATGGTAGATTTGTCTAGTTTTACTGTTTCCATAAAGATTCACCACATTTCTATTCAAATTAGAAAAAAAGTAGAGAACGGAATGTAACAAAATGTAAAGTAATACATTTACGTTAAAAGAAATCCAATTTGTTTATATTTAGTTTGTAAAGGGCATTATGCTTGATATGAAAGGACAAAGTTATACAAATTATAACTGATATTTACATAAGTTAACAAAAAATTTACATATAACTACTTTTATCTTAATAGTCTTCTATTAGATTGAATAGTGGGAAATGAATAACCTAATTAGGGGGACAAGACAGTGAAAAAGTTTGTAAAAAAAGCATGGCCATTTGCAGTTGTGGCGTCGTTAGCAGTTACTTCGGTAGCGACATGGAATTTTACGCGTTCTAGTGAGGTTAATGCAGATGAGAACGGAAACAATGCAAAAATTAAAAATGTCATTGTATTAATTGGGGATGGTATGGGGCCTTCATATATGACAGCTCATCGTTATATGAAAGATAATCCAAAAACATTTGAGATGGAATCTACAGAATTTGATAAGCATCTTGTAGGAACACAAAAAACATATCCAGAAGATGAACATGAAAATATTACAGACTCTGCATCGGCAGCAACTGCGATGTCAGCAGGTATAAAAACATATAATGCAGCAATTGCAGTTGATAATGATAAAGCTGAAGTGAAAACAGTGCTTGAGCAAGCGAAAGAAAGAGGGAAATCAACGGGACTCGTTGCGACTTCTGAAATTACGCATGCAACGCCAGCCGCTTTCGGTGCACATGATATTAGTCGTAAAAATATGGATGCAATTGCAAATGATTACTTTGATGAGAAAATTAAAGGTAAGCATAAAATAGATGTTATGCTTGGCGGTGGCGTCAATAACTTTGTTAGAAAAGACCGCAATCTTACAGAAGAGTTTAAGAAGTCCGGTTATAGTTATGTAACAGATCGTAATCAATTATTAAATGATAAAAGTGATCAAGTTCTTGGTTTATTTGCACCAGGTGGTTTAGATAAAATGATTGACCGTAATGATAAAACACCGTCATTAGAAGAGATGACAAATGCAGCGATTGAGCGCTTGAACAAAAATAAAGATGGTTTCTTCTTAATGGTCGAAGGTAGTCAAATTGATTGGGCTGGACATGATAATGATATTGTCGGTGCAATGAGTGAAATGGAAGACTTCGAAAAAGCATTTAAAGCAGCAATTGAGTTTGCGAAAAAAGATAAGAACACATTAGTTGTTGCAACTGCGGATCATTCTACTGGCGGTTTATCTTTAGGTGCGAATGGTGAGTATAACTTTAAAGTAGAACCGATTAAAGCTGCGAAACGTACACCAGACTTTATGGCAAATGAGATTGCAAAAGGTGCAAATGTAGAAGAAACATTGAAAAAGTATATTGATTTACAGTTAACACCAGAAGAAATTAAAGCTGTAAATGATATAGCTCCATCAAAAGATGTAACAAAGATTGATAATGCAATTGAAGATATCTTCAATAAGCGTTCGGTTACAGGCTGGACAACGGGTGGACATACAGGTGAAGACGTGAACGTGTATGCATTTGGCCCAGGTAAATACTTATTCTCTGGTGTTCAAGAGAATACAAATATAGCTAAACGTGTCTTTGACATTGTTGGCGGCGGCGATCCGAATAAAGGAAGACGCTAATTATAAATGAAAGTGAGGCGAAATGCCTCACTTTTCTTTTTAGGAGATGGAAAGATGAGGATTTTTTTAGGGAAAGTAAGATTCCTTTTAGTATTTGTATTATTGCTAGTTGGATGTCAATCTCAAGAGAATAATATAGAACAAAAATCTGCTAAAAAAACTGAGGAAAAGGTACATATAACGAAAGAAGAAAAGAAATCCATTCAAGATGTTATTGAGGCATTTGTACGGACGACGAATGAAAAAAATCTTGCTGAACATATGGAGTTATTTTCAAAGAAGATGCCTAGTGCTGAAGACTTAAAAACACAAAAGGAAGCAGCGTTTCAAAAGGGAAATAAGAAAATTGAATTAGAGCATATGAATATGAAAGCTCTTAAAGAGGGACTTGTTATCGTTGAAACAGAGGAAAAAGAAGTAGACGGGGGAGTTACTTTGCAGAAGAAAGTACAGTATGCACTTGGAAAAGAAGAGGCAGGCTGGAAAATTGAAGAGGTTCGTACGATAGAAAAGAAATAAAAAAGGTTCTCGTAGAGAGAACCTTTTTAAAGTGGTAATAAAATTTGATTTGAACATGCTTCAATATCATCAATATCTTGACGGATTGTCGCCATTTTATTATCGAGATCTTCAGCTTTCATAGCCGCATCATGTAGTTCATCTCTCAAATAATCAGGTATATTTCCTTCATATTTATAGTACAGTTTATGTTCTAAACTTGCCCAAAAGTCCATCGCAAGTGTACGTAATTGAATTTCTGCAAAGACATCTTTCGTACCAGAATTTAGTGACAATGGATATTTAATAATCATATGCAAACTTTTATAGCCATTTCCTTTTGGATTAGCAATATAATCTTTTACTTCTACAATTTCCATGTCTCCACGATTTTCAATAACCTCTTTTAAATGGTAAATATCTTCTACAAAGCAACATGTAATACGGATGCCAATAATATCTTGTAATTGTGTTTGAGCATTTTCAACTGTTGGTGATAAGTTTTTACGCTCAAGCTTCCTAATGATACTTTCGGGTTGTTTAAGTCTTGTTTTTATATGTTCAAACGGGTTGTAGTCTTCTAAAAATTGAGCTTCCCGGTTCATAATTTCAAATTTAGTTTTTAACTCTTCTAAAGCGAATGTATAAGGTAATACAAAAGCTTTCCAGTAGTTAACTGTTGATTGGTTATATTCCATTTCTATACACACCTTTTCTTATTTACAAGTGAAGTTGTTATTATACTAAACACCAAATCATGTAGGCGCAAGCAGCAAATGATGAAATCATAAAGCGATATTTAGTTTTCATATTTTCAACTCCTTTCAAATGAAATTTTATATATTAATAAACGCAGTTGTTAGTAAGTTCACTATGTACAATTCCTATAGTAATAGATTCATGTGAAATTCGTATGAACTAATTGTTTCAGTTTTTTGTCTTTTTCATTTGAATCCTTTTTTTGGAAAGGTGTTATGATTAATTTAACTTATATAAGGAGATGGAATGATGGATATAAAAGAAAGAGAAGGAAGAGGAAAAGTAGCACATATTATCGAAATCACTGATGATTATAAGCTTGTAGTAGATGATAAGAGCAATGTAAATGAGCCGCTTCACGTATTATGGTGGGAGAATAAAGACGATGGGGAAAAAAAGATAGAAGTTGTACTCAATAGGTATACAGGGGAATTGATTGAGCTAAAGATAGATGATGAAGGATACTTTTCGACTACTAATGAAATGATGGATGACAATAAGGCGAAAGAGATTGCGAATACATTCTTGAAAAAATATATAAAAGAAGGATTAGAGTTTTATACATATGTAACTGTTAAGGACGACTGGCGTGGTTTGAAAAAAATCAATTATATGCAAGAAGTCAATGGGTATCCGTTGACGAATACAGGCTGTATTGCGTACGTTCATTCCTCAGGAGAAGTTGTACACTTTTATTATAATGGACAAAAAGCTATACAAGAAAAACCGCTATGGCCAAATGAAATTGTTGAGGAGAACATCGTTTTAGAGAATTTAAAAGCTAGACAAGATATGAGACTTGTGTTTGTAGATTTGACATTCTCTTCATGTAAAAATGAAAGTGGAGAAGAAGTAAAAGGGTACCATCTTGTATATGAGCCAGAACCTAGCCATGCGTTTATTGATGCAAGTACGGGAGAAGATTTATTTGAACCAGAACACTATAAATTAGCTCCTACAGTATCTGTTGAAAAAAAGGTAAAAAGTACCCGGAAAAAAGATGTCTTCGATTTATTAGATTGGGACTTAGAAAAGTTTATAAAAGTAGATGAAAAAGAAGATGAGTATGAAGTCCAAATGAAATTTGTACTGAAAGAAGAAGTGCAAAAAGAAATAGAAGAGAAGGATCCATATTCAATAGATGAGTTCTATAAAAAGCATTTTCCTATGTTGAAGCATGATAAATTCGTTGTAATTACTGTAGATAAAAAAACAAATCAATTGATCTCCAGTTTAATGTGGACGAACGAGAAAGACAGGAAATCAATATTATCAAGAGAGAAATGTTTAGAAAAAGCACTTCAATTTTTAGAAGAAATTATTCCAAATGCAACAAAGTATGTTCAGCTTTGGGATGATTATGAAGTGGAGGAGGGGATAGAGAGGTTTTCCTTTTCGATATATGTAAATGACATTTGTGTAGCGGGAAAATATATCATGATCAACATCAATACAGAAAATGGTGCGGTGATGCATTATTCAGGGGAATCTAGCAACTTTATAAAAGAATTGCTCACATATGAAACAACACCAACAGTAGCAAAAGAAAAAGCGTTAGAAATATACAGAGGGGCCATCCGAGTTAGACTAGAATGGTCTTTAGATAATGCTGCAGAGGAAACGAAATACAAGCTGCTGTATAAACAAACGACGGATGAAAATCATAAAGAACCTTTCGATTGTAGTCGAGAAATTCGTTATATTGATGCGCGTACTGGGGAGAAAATTTGGAGCAAATAAGCTTTTAAATAGAGAAAAAGGTCTTCGAGAGAAGACCTTTTTTAGAAAGAACGATTTATTCTTCGTATGTATCAATTTTGTATAACCACTTTTGTACACTAGCGGGTGGTCCTTCTGTTCTCCATTTTATTGTGCACATTCCACAGGAGCAGTGAATTTTTCCTTTTGCAAAAATACCAGCTGTTTCAGGAGTATGTCCCCATGCGTGTTTTGCGATAATCATCTTTCGGCGCATCGTACGCTGACGTTGGTGTCTTGTATAAGCACGTGTTCTTTCAAATTTCATATATGTAATCCCTCCTTGTAGTACAAGCAGCTTGCAAGAGCGTACAAGGAGTTCATCTCTTACAAGCTACTCAGGTACAAGAAGGTAATAAATAATTTCACATTTTACCCTCCTATCTGTTGTTTAAGTATACGTATTGAGGCTTTGTGAGACAAATATTAAGCTTAAAAACATCGTACAGACACAAACAACCTCACGCCCACATACACATAATAAAGACCACTATTTTGGCGGAGGTGAAAGGTTTGAGTCTATTCGCCGCAATTGGATATATGGTTCGAGAAGTGTTTGTATTTGTTTCTTATGTGAAGAACAATGCGTTCCCGCAGCCGTTATCATCAGATGATGAGAGAAAGTACTTAGAGTTAATGGAGCAAGGTGATGCTCAAGCGAGAAATCTTTTAATTGAACATAATTTACGGCTTGTAGCTCATATCGTTAAGAAATTTGAAAACACCGGTGAAGATGCAGAAGATTTAATTTCAATTGGTACAATTGGGCTCATTAAAGCGATCGAGAGTTATTCTGCAGGGAAAGGAACTAAGCTTGCGACATATGCAGCACGCTGTATCGAAAATGAAATTTTGATGCATCTACGTGTGCTGAAGAAGACGAAAAAAGATGTTTCACTTCATGATCCAATCGGGCAAGATAAAGAGGGCAATGAAATATCGCTTATTGATATATTAAAGTCAGAATCTGAAGATGTAATTGATATGATTCAGCTTAGTATGGAGTTAGAAAAGATTAAAGAGTATATCGATATTTTAGACGAACGAGAGAAAGAAGTAATTGTGAAGCGTTTTGGATTAGGGCTTGATAAAGAGAAAACACAGAGGGAGATTGCGAAGGCACTCGGTATCTCAAGAAGCTACGTATCGCGAATTGAAAAGCGTGCTTTAATGAAAATGTTCCATGAATTTGTGCGGGCTGAGAAAGAGAAGAAAGCAAAAGAATAGAGTATAGGAAAGGCAACCGTATTTCAAAAGCGGCTGCTTTTTCTTCTGTAAAAAGGAAAGAAAACGAGCTGCTCTAAGAAGAAATACATGTTCACTGTTGAAAATGGCGGGTTCTATCTGTAATATTAGAAGGTGCTAAACAATTTAAGAATAAAAATTATACTTAGTTTTTCTTCATGTATAACGAGACGGCTCCATGCTATATGTGGGAATAAGAACCAATTTTACATATGATATAGAGAGAAAAGAAGGAGAAACTAAAGTTATAGACTGGTTAGGAGGTTTCGTAATTTGCGACGTACATTATATCGACTTATGATCGAACTTACAAATGGTCGTTTTACTTCTTATATATTACGTAAATTTGCACAATCTCGTTTGAGCTCTATCATTATTCCATCGTATGCGAAAGTGTTTCAAATTAATCAAGATGAGATGGAAAAGGGTTTGAAGGAATATCAAACATTGCATGATTTATTTACGCGTAGGCTAAAAGAAGGAAAGCGTAGTATTGATGCAGATGCATCGAGTATCGTTAGTCCTGTTGACGGTGTTTTTGCTGATCAAGGTCCTATTGAGGATACAAAAACATTCGATATAAAAGGAAAGCGTTATTCAATTGTGGATATGCTAGGTAATGAAGAGCGTGCAAAGCGATATGCAGGCGGTACATACATGGTAATTTATTTGAGTCCAAGTCATTATCATCGTATTCATAGTCCGCTCTCTGGCTCTGTCACTGAAAGATTTGTACTTGGCAGAAAATCATATCCAGTAAATGCAGCGGGTATGGAGTATGGGAAAGAACCATTGTCAAAAAATTATCGCTCTGTTACAGAAGTAAATAGTGAAGGTGAACATATGGCGCTTGTAAAAGTAGGTGCCATGTTTGTTAATAGTATTGAGCTCCTTCATGAAAGAAGTACTGTTCAAAAAGGTGAAGAGATGGCATACTTTACATTTGGTTCAACAGTTGTTTTATTATTTGAAAAAGATATGATTGAAGCAGTGCAGGAATTGACAAGTGGACAAGAGCTGCGTCTGGGTGAAAAAATTGCAACACGATTATCTCATAAGTAAAGAAAAGATTTTATAATATACTTATGAAGCTCTAATTAAGAAATATGGACAAAGATGCTTAATGAAGAAATCCCCTAGATGGGAGTACTTGTTTATTCGAGAGCCATCGCAGGATGGCTCTTTTTACAGGTCAATCAGCAATCTATATGTACTCAAGAAGATTTGACGAGCTTGTCCTCTAACGAGCGTCGAATAATTTCTTGTTTTATAAGTAAAATGAAGTCGGGATTTAATTTTAGTTCTTTTGCTTTATAATAAGACTCAGTGAGTAACTCAGTAGATAACTGTTCCATATGTTTTGTTTTCAAGGTGAGTCACCTCCTAATAATATAAGGATTGATTCGTTGTTGCATTTAATGTACCAAAAAAATATGACAGTCACAAACAAGAGGTTATCCACATACCGCAGTGGATAAAATGTGTATAGAATGTTAGTAAATTCCAAATTAACTGAAAAATTAATGTGGAAAGTGTGTACAAGTTTATCCACAGGTTATCTATCGAAAAATGTTGTCGAAAAATTTTATGAAAAATCCTCAAAGAGGTGAAAGAAATTGAAGTTATTTTTACCAAATGAATATGTGAAAAATGTATATCATGTTCAACCAGAAGATTTGAAAAAGCGTGGAATTAAAGGAGTTATTACTGATTTAGATAACACTTTAATTGAATGGGATCGTCCAAACGCAACACCACAGCTTGAAGAGTGGTTTTTGAAAATGAAAGAAAATGATATTCAAGTAACGGTCGTTTCAAATAATAACGAGCAACGCGTTAAAGACTTCGCTGACCCATTAGGTATTCCGTTTATTCATAGTGCGCGTAAACCGTTTGTTCGTGCCTTTAAGCGCGCAATACACGAGATGCATTTACAACCAGATGAAGTTGTAGTAATTGGAGATCAGTTACTAACGGATGTGCTCGGTGGGAATCGTGTGGGACTTCATACAATTTTAGTTGTACCAGTAGCGCAAACAGACGGATTGGTAACACGCTTTAATCGAAAAATTGAACGAAGAATTATGAGAAACATGAAGAAAAAAGGCTTAATTAATTGGGAGGAATAAAGTTTGACTGAAACAATTAAATGTATTGGTTGCGGTGTAGAAATTCAAACAGAAAATAAAAATGAAGTAGGATACGCTCCTGCATCATCTTTAGAAAAAGAACAAGTAATTTGCCAACGTTGTTTTCGTTTGAAACATTATAACGAAATTCAAGATGTATCTTTAACGGATGATGATTTCCTTCGTATTTTGAACGGAATTGGACAATCGGACGCACTAGTGGTCAAAATCGTAGATATTTTCGATTTCAATGGTAGCTGGTTACCAGGCTTACATCGTTTTGTAGGGAATAATAAAGTATTACTTGTTGGGAATAAGGCTGACTTAATTCCAAAGTCAGTTAAGCATGATAAAGTAAAACATTGGATGCGCTATAGTGCAAAGCAACTTGGTTTAAAACCAGAAGATGTCTTTTTGATCAGTGCAGCTAAAGGGCAAGGAATCACTGAACTTGCGGATGCAATTGAGTATTACCGTGAAGGCAAAGATGTTTATGTTGTTGGCTGTACGAATGTTGGTAAATCAACATTTATTAACCGTATGATTAAAGAGTTTAGTGATGAGACTGAGAATGTAATTACAACATCACATTTCCCAGGAACAACACTTGATTTAATTGATATTCCATTAGACGAAGAATCTTCTTTATTTGATACGCCAGGTATTATTAACCATCATCAAATGGCACATTATGTTGGGAAACAAAGTTTAAAGCTTATTACACCAACTACAGAGATTAAGCCAATGGTATTCCAATTAAATGAGGAACAAACATTATTCTTTGGCGGATTAGCACGATTTGATTATGTAAGTGGAGGCCGTCGTGCATTCACTTGTCATTTCTCAAACCGTTTAACAATCCATCGCACAAAGCTTGAAAAGGCTGATGAATTGTACGAGAGACATGCTGGGGAATTATTGAATCCACCGACACCAGAAGAATTAGAAAATATGCCTGAGTTTGTGAAATATGAATTTAATATTCGTGAGCCGAAAACGGACGTTGTATTCTCTGGATTGGGCTGGGTTACTGTAAATGAATCAGGAGCGAAAATTGTTGCTCATGTACCAAAAGGAGTAAGTGTTTCATTACGTAAATCTTTAATTTAATATGGAGAGGGATTTATGAAACAATTATATGGTGTAATCGGAAATCCAATTGGACATTCATTATCACCCGTTATGCATAACGATGCATTTGAACACTTGAATATGGATGCCCATTATCATGCGTTTCTTGTAGAAGAAGAGGCGTTAGGGGAAGCAGTAAAAGGTTTAAAAGCATTAGGCATTTCAGGATTTAATGTAACGACTCCTCACAAAGTTGCAATTATGGAGTATCTAGATGAAGTTGCCCCGCTAGCAGAGCAAATCGGTGCAGTAAATACGGTAGTCCATCGAGATGGAAAATTGATTGGGTATAATACGGATGGAATTGGTTTTGTTCGTGCCCTTCAGTCAATTAGTGAAGATCCACTTCAAGAGAAACGTATTTTATTAATCGGTGCAGGTGGTGCTAGTCGAGCTATTTACTTTTCGCTTGCAGATGTAGGTGTGAAAGCAATTGATATTGCTAATCGTACTGTAGATAAGGCGGAAAGTCTTATTGCTGGATGCATGGGAAATGTTAGTTCACATGCTCTATCGCTAGAACGCGCAGCGGAAGTCCAAGGGGAATATGATATTATCATTCAAACAACAACGATAGGCATGCATCCGCATGTTGAATATGCACCGCTAGAAATTCGTTCGTTGAAACAAGGAACGATTGTTTCTGATATTATTTATAATCCATTTGAGACGAAAATTTTAGGCGATGCGAAAGAACAAGGTGCAATAATTCAAAATGGAATCGATATGTTCGTTTATCAAGGCGCACTTGCATTTGAAATGTGGACAGGGTGCGTGCCGAATATTGATAGAATGAAACAATTAGTAATGAGAGAGCTTGGAGGCTAATTATATGTTAACAGGAAAGCAAAAAAGATTTTTACGTGCAAAGGCACATCATTTAACACCGATTTTTCAAGTAGGAAAAGGTGGCGTAAATGAAAATATGGTGAAACAAATTGGAGAAGCGTTAGAAGTTCGTGAACTATTTAAAGTGAGCGTATTACAAAACTGTGAATTTGATCGTCGTGAAGTTGCAGAAGAGCTTGCACAAGGTGCACGAGCTGAAATCGTTCAAGTAATCGGGAGCACAATTGTTTTATACAAAGAATCAAGAGAAAATAAGCAGATTAAGCTTCCACGATAAAAGGTATACGTGAGTTATTTCGTAGTGGACGCTTGATATGTAGAAAGTGAAACCAATTGAACTTTTATATTAACAGTAGACTCTCTTCGAATATTTATGGGGAGAGTTGCTGTATGTAAAAGGAAGGAGCGTTTCTTTTGAGAAAAATTGGCATTATTGGTGGCACGTTTGATCCACCTCATAATGGGCATTTGTTAATTGCAAATGAAGTGTATCATGCTTTAGGGTTGGAAGAGGTATGGTTTTTGCCGAATCAAATTCCACCACACAAGCAAGGGCGTAACATTACGAGTGTGAAAAGTCGATTAAACATGCTGCAAATAGCGACTGAGGAAGAAGCATGCTTTTCAATTTGTTTAGAAGAGCTAGACAGAGAAGGCCCATCTTATACGTACGACACTATGGTACAATTAACGGAGAAGTATCCGGATGTGCAGTTTCACTTTATTATTGGCGGAGACATGGTTGAGTATTTGCCGAAGTGGTATAACATTGAAAAGTTACTTAAGCTTGTGACTTTCGTTGGAGTTGCAAGGCCAGGTTATACATTAAATACGCCTTATGATATCGTAAAAGTGGAAATTCCGGAGTTTGCAGTTTCTTCTTCTCTGTTACGTGAGAGATATATGACGAAGAAAACGTGCAAATATTTACTCCCTGAAAAAGTACAGGTATATATCGAGAGGAATGGGTTGTATGAATCGTGAGGAAGCACTTAGTATTGTCCAACAACAAATGCATGAAAAACGTTATATACACACGATTGGTGTAATGAAAACAGCGATTGAACTTGCTCGGTTATATGGTGTAGATGAGAAAAAGGCAGAGACAGCTGCTATATTTCATGATTATGCAAAATGTAGAGCGATTCCAGAAATGGAAGATATTATCAAGAGAGAAGATTTGCCGAAGGATCTACTTCACTATAACAAAGAGTTATGGCATGCACCTGTTGGGGCATACTTAGTAGAAAAAGAAGTAGGCATTACTGATTCTGAAATTCTACAAGCTATTACATATCATACAAGTGGTCATGAAAAAATGACAATGTTAGATAAAGTTATTTATGTAGCAGATTACATTGAACCAGGACGTAAGTTTCCTGGTGTGGAAGAGGCGAGGGAACTCGCATATAAAGATATAAATCAAGCTTTACTGTTTGCTTTAAAGCGAACAATTCAATTTTTAATGGAAAAAGATCAAACGATTTATCCATTAACATTCCAAACATACAACGCAGTTATCAAGGAGGAAATTAATAAATGAAAGATAAAGAGTTATTAGTATTAGCGGCAAAAGCAGCTGATGATAAGAGAGCAGAAGATATGGTTGTACTAAATATGCAAGGTATTTCACCGATTGCAGACTATTTTATTATTTGTCACGGAAATTCAGACAAGCAAGTGCAAGCAATTGCACGTGAAATTAAAGCGAAGGCACATGAGTTCGAAATTAACGTACAACGTATGGAAGGCTTTGATGAAGCGCGTTGGGTTTTAGTAGACCTTGGTGATGTGGTTGCTCATGTATTCCATAAAGACGAGCGTAATCACTATAATTTAGAGCGTCTATGGGGCGATGTGCCGCGTGAAGATATTGCAGATGAGCTAGATCAATGAAATACGAACAATTTGCTTTGCTGTATGACGAACTGATGAATGATGTCCCTTATGATAAATGGGTGGAATTCACAGAGGAAAGTTTGCAACAGGCATCTATGAAAGAGGCAAAAATTCTTGACGTAGCATGTGGAACGGGTAACGTAACACTTCCGCTTGTGCGAAAAGGTTATGATTTAATTGGTGTAGATCTATCTGAAGAAATGTTAACTGTTGCACAGCAGAAATTGGGGGGAGAAGGTTACTTTATTCCTTTTTACCAACAGGACATGAGAGAGCTTGATGTTCCTGGTGAATTTGATTGTGTGACAATCTTTTGTGACTCATTAAATTATGTATTGCAAGAAGATGGAGTACAAGAAACATTTAGAAGAGTTTTCCACCATTTACGTCAAGATGGCTTGTTTTTATTCGATGTACACTCTTTATATAAAATACATCATGTATTTCAAAATGAAACGTACACTGTGAATGGCGAAGAAATATCACTTATTTGGAACTGCTTCCCTGGAGAAGAATCAGATAGTGTGGAACATGATTTAACATTCTTTGTTCAAGATCCAGAAGAAGATGTGTATCATCGTTTTGACGAATGTCACGTGCAACGTGCATATCAGGTTGAAGAGCTAACGAAATGGCTTGAAGAAGCTGGTTTTACAGTGCTTCGCGTGACTGGTGACTTTGAGCGACTTGAAGTTACAGAACAAACAGAGCGTATTTTCTTCATGGCGAAGAAAAATAGATAAAACAAAAGCAACCGCTAAGGTTGCTTTGTTTTATAGAAAAGATGTAGTTTTAGTTCTAGAAAAATAAAAAGATGATATGTGTAAAGTGTAAAAATGCTAGTTTTAGTGAAAATGTAGTATGAAAAAGATAAGTATTAATTAAAGGATTTGGAATTACGATGGCGTATTTATTATGTGTGTTTATTGAATTGCTGCTCAACGCACTTTAAATCTTCATCAAATTTCTCATGTGTCCGTTCGATTAATTTATGAAACATATCCCCAACGTGCTCTTCTAAAATGCGAATACCTTCTCCTGTAACACCGCCCTTGACACATACCTTTTCTTGTAAAGTGGGTAATGTGAAAATTTCTTTTTCAAGTAATTTCCCCATTCCAATGACCATTTCACTTACTAAAGTAGTCGCTTCTTCATGTGTAATGTTTGTTTTATCTACAGCAGCGTTAATAAAACATTGTAATAAATAACTAAAAAAAGCAGGGCCACAGCTTGCTATATCAGATGAAACGCGCGTTATATCTTCTTCTATAACAAGGGGAGTAGAAATGTTTTTGAATAGATGAAGTAGTTCTTGTTTCCATTCTTCAGAGCAGTTATTTCCAAATGTAAATAGTGATGCGCCAGATAAAGCGCGGTTTGTAATACTTGGAATGATTCGTGCGATATGGCAAGGTATAAGCGTTTCTAATTGTGATGGAGATATTGGGCTTGTAATAGAAACTAAGCACTTTTCATCTGAAAAATGTTCAGCGTATTTTTGTAGGATAGGGTATATATCTATCGGTTTTACGCAAATGAAAATAAGCTGGGAGTGTTCGATTACCTCTTGGATTGTTTTGGCTATATGAACAGAAGGGTATTTTTCCTTTATATGATATGCTTTGGCAGGCGTCCGATTAATAATAGTAAGGCACGAAGGTTTGACAGCACGGGTTTCTAAAAAAGCATCGATTAGTATATTCCCCATGTTCCCTGTCCCTATAATTCCTATGTTCAATGTTTCATCCCTCCTTCGTAACGGCTTTCTCCTAAACAATATGAATGATGTTATGAATTTATGATTAGAGGTGTAAAATGATGTGGGATTTTCCAAAGAAATGGTTGGGGTTAGTGGTTATTATTGGAACTGCAATTTTTCTTCTTTTCTGGAAAACGAACCAGCATGCAGAGCAAACAATTATGACAACAGATGTCCAAATGAAAGAGGTCGAGAAGAAAGGGAAACCGAAAGAGTTGGGCACAAAGGAGCAGAAAAAAAACATTGTAATTGATGTAAAAGGAGCTGTTTTTAAAGAGGGAGTGTATGAAATGAAGGAAGGGGAGCGGGTGAAGGATGCGGTTGAAAAAGCAGGTGGTTTTTTACCGGATGCAGAGATAAAGAAAGTGAATTTGGCACAAGTTGTACAAGATCAAATGCTTCTTTATATTCCTAACAAAAATGAACCAGTGCAAGAGGGGGCTGCTTCTTCAAAAAAAGAGGGGAAAGTACAAATAAATACAGCTTCTAAAGAACAACTTGAAAAAATAACAGGTATTGGTTCCCGGAAAGCGGAAAGTATTTTGAAATATCGAGAAGAACACGGACCGTTTCAGAAAATAGAAGATTTATTGGAGATTGACGGGATTGGAACGAAGTCACTTGAGAAAATAAAAGATCAAATAATTATTCCGTAAAAGATTGACGAAGTTTTTCTTTTTTCGCTACACTACAAGTAGACAAAAAAGTAGGTGAAGATATGGAACGAATTTCATGGGATCAATATTTTATGACGCAAAGCCATTTATTATCTTTGCGTAGTACATGTACAAGGCTTGCGGTAGGAGCGACAATCGTTCGTGATAAACGAATTATTGCTGGCGGATATAATGGTTCAATTAAAGGTGGTGTGCATTGTATAGACGATGGTTGCTACGTCATTGATAATCATTGTGTTCGTACAATTCATGCTGAAATGAATGCTTTATTGCAATGTGCGAAGTTTGGTGTGAAAACAGAGGAATCGGAAATATACGTTACGCATTTCCCTTGTTTGCAATGTTGCAAGGCGATTATTCAAAGTGGTATTACAGCAGTTTATTATGCACAGGATTATAAAAACCATCCGTATGCCATAGAGTTGTTTGAACAAGCGAATGTGACAGTGAAACACGTTCCGCTAGAATACGATATTGCCTCGCTAGAGGAGCAAGAGCGTCATTTGCAGTTAAAAGAACTATTCTCATCTTTCGAAAAAGATAGTTTGTCAATGGAAGAATTACAGCATGTATTCACTAAAGCAAAAATGATGCTATAAGGAGTGGATATGAGTTGCAGGGACAATCGGGCTATGTTGCAATCTCGTTTATAATGGGGATTGCAATTGCCTTTTCCTCGTCGTATTTGTTGACTGCTTGTTGTTTCGTTGGTTATGTTTTATTTTATTTGTATCGTACCTCTCATATAACCTTCATTATTTGTATGTTAGCGTGTTTTAGCGGCGCTATGTATACCGCGTATGTTCAAAGTCAAAATAAGCCTCTAGGAGGGTCCTACGAAGTTACACGAGGTGTTATACAAAATACGCCTTTTATTAATGGGGATCGCCTTTCTTTTCAAATAAAAGATCAAAATGAGGATATAGTGCAGTTGAACTATAAAATTCAATCTGCATCAGAAAAGGAGCAATTGCGTCAATTATTTGCAGGAATAGCATGTACATTTAAAGGGGAGAAGCAAGAACCGCAAACTGCCAGGAATTTTCATGCTTTTGATTATCGTGATTATTTATACCAGCAAAAAATACATTTTATATTCAATGTGATAGATATTTCTGAATGTCATAAAACATCGTTGTCTCTCGTGCAGTGGATTTTCTTTTTTAGGCAACAAGCAATCTCGAAAGTTACAGAAATATTTCCGGAACAGTCAGGTGCTTTTATGAACGCATTATTATTTGGAGATCGACAACAAATGTCGTTTGAAGTAGAAGAACAATATCAACAATTCGGTCTTATACATTTGTTGGCAATTTCAGGTTCGCATATCGTATTGCTGATAGTTATAATGTATTTTGTTTTACTAAGAAGTGGTGTAACGAAGGAGAGAGCAACAGTATGTCTTATAGTTTGTATTCCTTTGTATATGATCATAGCAGGTGCATCACCGTCTGTCGTAAGGGCTTCTATAACAGGAGTATTGTTGCTAGTAGCTTTCATATGTTCTGTTCGCTTATCTAGCTTAGATGCATTAAGTATAACGGCTATATGTATGCTTATATACGATCCGTATCTTATCTTCAATATTGGATTCCAGTTTTCATTTGTAGGTAGCTTTGCCTTACTGTTATCTGCTCCGATATTACTAGCGCGTAGTAACAGAGCAATCCGAAATGGGATTTATATTTCTGTTGTTTCACAGCTCGTTAGCACCCCAATTTTGCTATATCATTTTGGTTATTTTTCTCCTTATAGTATTTTCCTCAATCTTTTGTATGTTCCGTTTCTATCTATTTTTGTATTACCCTGTAGCATTGTTATCCTTCTATGTATGCCGATCATTCCATTTCTTGCGAAAGGAATTGCATATGTATTATCGATATGTTTAACCGTTTCTAATAATTTTTTAAGCTACTGTGAAAATTTCCCGTTTATCCGCCTTACTTTCGGTCAAACACCCTTAATTCTTGTGATTATATATTGTTTTAGCATTATTAGCATATTGGTGTTTTGGGAAAAGAGAATATCCCAAAGGATTTTTTTCATGGTTGTAGGCGTATTTCTTTTTATTTGTACGTGTCATTATGTATCACCATATTTTCGCGAAAGTGGGAGTATTACATTTCTTGATGTTGGACAGGGAGATGCGATATTAATTCGTCTCCCGTACGATAAAGGGGTCTATCTTATTGATACAGGTGGAGCGCTTCATATCAAGAAGGAAGCGTGGCAAGAAAAAAAGCATGAATTTTCTGTTGGACATGATATTCTTATTCCTTTTTTACAAAAGGAAGGTATTAAAACAATTGATAAATTAATTGTAACGCATGGAGATGCGGATCATATAGGCGCTGCGCAGGATTTATTATCATTTATTACTATAAAAGAAGTTGTATTTGGGAGAAAGGACCAAGATGCTGTATTAGAAAAAGCGTTAAAGAAAACAGCGTTAGCAAAGAGAGTGAAGGTAAGTGTAGTAGGAGAGGGTGAGGGATGGAGAGTAAATGAAGCGGAATTTTTTGTATTAGCTCCAAAAGGAAAAGAAAAAGGAGAAAATGATTCCTCGGTTGTAATATGGGCGAAATTAGGAGGGTTAACATGGTTATTCACGGGTGACTTAGAAGAAGAAGGTGAACGGCTTGTAGTATCAACATATCCGGAGTTGAGGGCTAACATTTTGAAGGTTGCGCATCATGGGAGTAAAACGTCATCTACCGACCCTTTTTTGAGCCTTGTACAGCCTAGTATAGCGATTATTTCTGCTGGAGAGCGTAATAGGTATGGGCACCCACATAAGGAAGTTATAGAGAGTTTTAAGAAGAATGGTATTGAAATATGGCGTACGGATAAGCAAGGTGCTATTTCTTATGTTTTTAAAGGGGAAAAAGGAACCTTTCGCAGTAAAATCACATATGATGAAACACATAATAGATAAAAAAGAAGACTGCCATTAAGCAGCAGCCTTTAAGAACCGATAAATTTAATAACAGTTGCAATAATGAAAAGTGTTGCGAAAAAACCAAATGAGACGATAAATCCTACCCCTGAATCAATAGCGTCATTGCGTTTGCTTTGAACGTTTTGTTCAAAATTATTCATTTAGAATCCCTCCCCAACATTCCACTTTAGTATAAAATATTGTCAGAAAAAAATCTACAATTTATAAATGGAGAGAAAAAGAGCATATATACTCTTTTTTGTTAGCTAAGTAACAAGAGTTTTTCGTTTCCAAGCATGTTAACAGTTGGCACTTATACTTGGATTACTATTGTAAATAATAAAGGGAAGGTGATTACCGCACACCAATAAGAAACCCGGGGCTTATTGTGTGGCGTTTTATATAAATAAAGGGACGGGTTATAAAGCCTGTTCCTTTGTACTTGTAAAACAAAAGCTAGGGCATTAGTATAAATATATATTGCCAAGTTAGGGAGTAGGAAAAAGTATGAGTGATATACATAAGAAAATTAAAAAGAAACAGTTTGCTCCGTTGTATTTACTGTATGGAACGGAAGCGTATTTTATAAATGAAACGATAAAACTGATTACAACGGAAGCACTCGAAGAGGAAGATCGAGAGTTTAATGTTGTGACATATGATTTGGAAGAAGCGTATTTAGAAGACGTGGTTGAGGATGCACGTACCCTTCCATTCTTTGGAGATCGTAAAGTTATATTAATAAAATCACCATTATTTTTAACGGCACAAAAAGAAAAATTAGAACAAAATATAAAAATTTTAGAAGAATATATCGGAGAACCTTCTCCTTTTTCTATTCTTGTTTTCGTTGCGCCTTATGAAAAATTAGATGAACGAAAAAAAATTACGAAACTATTAAAGAAAACAGCGGATGTAGTAGAAGCGAATGCGATGCAAGTGCAAGATGTCCAGAAGTGGGTTGTTTCTCGTGCGGAAGAGGCACATGTATATATTGATAACACGGCTGTTAGTTTGTTATTAGAGCTTGTGGGAAGTAATGTCACAATGTTAGCGAAGGAAATGGACAAGCTAACGTTATACGTCGGTATGGGCGGGGAAATTACATCGAAACTTGTGGCGGAACTTGTACCAAAATCCGTTGAGCAAAATGTGTTTGCTTTGACAGAAAAAGTGGTGAAAAAAGATATCGCAGGTGCGATGCAAATTTTGGATGGATTATTCACACAACAGGAAGAACCAATTAAGTTACTCGCATTGTTAGTAAGTCAATTCCGTTTGCTGAATCAAGTAAAAGAGTTACAACAGCGCGGTTATGGACAAAATCAAATTGCTTCCCATATTGGTGTGCATCCGTATCGTGTAAAGTTGGCGATGAATCAAACGAAATTTTTCTCTTTTGAAGAATTAAAAAGAGTTATTTTAGAATTAGCGGAAGCTGATTACAGTATGAAGACTGGAAAAATGGATAAGAAACTTGTGCTCGAGTTTTTCTTAATGCGGTTAAATCATCTGTAATGATACAAAAAAGTTCATGTACTTGTTACATGAGCTTTTTTGTATATAAAAAAACGATCCGAATGGATCGTTTTTTAAACGCCTTACGCGTTTACTTGTTTCGCTAAGCGAGATTTTTGACGAGCTGCAGCGTTTTGGTGGATAAGACCTTTACGAGCTGCTTTGTCAAGTTTTTTAGAAGCAGTTTTGAAAGCTTCTTTAGCATTTTCAAGATCGTTATTAGTAACTAAAGCTTCTACAGTTTTAACAGCAGAACGCATGTCAGACTTGATAGAAGCGTTATGTGCACGACGCTCTTCGCTAAGTTTAGCGCGTTTGATAGCAGATTTGATGTTTGCCATACTTTTCACCTCCCTGGTGCAATCGAATGACTCGATTCTTACATAGAACAAGTGATATTCTATCAAACGGTGAAGAGAATTGCAATAGTATATCAATGAAATTTCACGTAAAGGAAAGAATGACCTTATATAACTTTGGGAAATCTAACGATATTTACTATGAATTACGGAGGAGATACGATGAAAGAACCATTAGATTTAAGTAAATATAATGTTAGAACTGACCTTGCTGTAGAGGCGCACCAAATGCTGCAAGAGCGCCAAGAAGAACAAAATGAGGTACAAGGAGTTATTGTAAAAGAGAGGGAAGAAGAGGGAGTTACAATTACAAAAGTAACTATTGATGAAATTGCATCTGAATCGATGGGGAAAAAACCTGGAAATTATTTAACTCTTGAAGTGCAAGGTATACGTCAACAAGATACAGAACTTCAACAAAAAGTAGAGCGTATTTTTGCGAAGGAATTTTCTTATTTTCTAGAGGATGTTGGAGTTTCAAAAGAAGCGAGTTGTTTAATTGTTGGTCTTGGGAATTGGAATGTAACGCCAGATGCGCTCGGACCAATAGTCGTAGAAAACGTACTGGTAACGAGACATTTATTTCAATTACAGCCTGAAAGTGTAGAAGAGGGATTTAGACCTGTTAGTGCAATCCGTCCAGGAGTAATGGGGATTACAGGAATCGAAACGAGTGATGTTATTTATGGGATTATTGAGAAAACGAAACCAGACTTTGTCATCGCAATTGATGCATTAGCTGCGCGCTCTATTGAACGAGTAAATAGCACGATACAAATTTCTGATACAGGAATTCATCCTGGGTCTGGTGTTGGAAATAAACGTAAGGAACTAAGTAAAGGAACGTTAGGTATCCCTGTTATCGCAATAGGTGTTCCGACGGTGGTCGATGCTGTATCGATTACAAGCGATACAATTGATTTCATTTTGAAACATTTTGGACGGGAAATGAAAGAAGGAAACAAACCATCACGCTCTTTATTGCCAGCAGGTTTTACATTTGGAGAAAAGAAAAAATTAACAGAAGAAGATATGCCTGACGAAAAGAGCCGGAATATGTTTTTAGGTGCTATTGGTACGTTAGAAGAAGAAGAAAAGAGAAAATTAATTTATGAAGTGTTATCTCCTCTTGGTCATAATTTAATGGTGACCCCAAAAGAAGTAGATACGTTTATCGAGGATATGGCAAATGTAATAGCAAGTGGTTTAAATGCAGCGCTGCATCATCAAATTGATCAGGATAATACAGGGGCATATACACATTGATGGATAGAGATGACAATAGTTGGAGTCGATTTGCGCTCTTGTGTATGTGCGGTACAGTCGTATGTTTACTTATGATGATAGCTGGAGTAGGACTCGCTAATCATGGTTTGAAAAGTATGAAGGGATACCGTCAGCTGTCATATGAACAAATTGCTCATATGACAGGAACAGAAGGTGCAGGAGCTGAATCGGAAATTTTGGGCGAGGCATTTTCAGCTGTTGAAAAACAAAAACAGCTAGAAAACTTAAGGAGTTTCAACGTCGTAGAAGGTATTGGTATGGCGATAGCGAGTGTTACTTACGATATAACTAAGTTTGGAACGGATATAGTTGTTGGGAAGCTAAAAGGGATTTTTAGTTAAGGAGAGTGGGAAGGACGGTTGTCTGATAGATTTGAAAGACAACCGTTTTTAAATTTGAAAAAAGTTTGTCTCTTATGGTTTGTTCGCATAAGATATAGATAGAATGATTTGTCTTGTAAGCAGCACGAGTTTTCATTGAATCTTTGCTGCTCTATTGATATAATCAGTGCTAGTGTATATTGGCGAGACTATTAGGAGTTGAGAACATAGATGAATAAAGAAGAAAGAGCAAAAAGACAGTCGAAAATTCGTAACTTCTCCATCATTGCTCACATTGACCACGGGAAATCAACGTTGGCAGACCGTATTTTGGAGAAAACAAACGCGTTAACACAGCGCGAAATGAAGGCGCAATTACTTGACTCTATGGAGTTAGAGCGTGAGCGCGGTATTACAATTAAATTAAATGCAGTACAATTAACGTATAAAGCGAAAGACGGTGAAGAGTATATTCTTCACTTGATCGATACACCAGGACATGTCGATTTTACGTACGAAGTATCTCGTAGTTTAGCGGCTTGTGAAGGTGCGATTCTTGTTGTGGATGCAGCGCAAGGCATTGAAGCGCAAACGTTAGCAAACGTATATTTAGCGCTTGATAACAATTTAGAAATTTTACCAGTTATTAATAAAATCGATTTACCAAGTGCGGACCCAGAACGCGTACGTCAAGAGGTAGAAGATGTAATTGGTTTAGATGCATCGGAAGCTGTACTTGCTTCGGCGAAAGCTGGCATTGGTATTGAGGACATTTTAGAACAAATCGTTGAAAAAGTACCAGCTCCAACAGGTGATTCAGAAGAGCCGTTACAATGTATGATTTTCGACTCTTTATATGATCCGTATCGTGGTGTAATTGCATATATCCGTGTTGTAAATGGAACGGTAAAAGTTGGCGATAAAGTACGTATGATGGCAACTGGAAAAGAATTTGAAGTAACAGAAGTAGGTGTGTTTACACCGAAAACAACGCAACGTGACGAGTTAACAGTAGGTGATGTAGGTTTCTTAGCAGCATCTATTAAAAATGTTGGTGATACACGCGTTGGTGATACGATTACACATGCGAAACGTCCAGCTACAGAGGCGTTAGCAGGATATCGTAAGTTAAACCCAATGGTATTCTGTGGTTTATATCCGATTGATTCTGCTCGTTATAACGACTTACGTGATGCATTAGAAAAACTAGAATTGAATGATTCTGCTCTTGAGTTTGAGCCTGAAACATCTCAAGCTCTAGGTTTTGGTTTCCGTTGTGGTTTCTTAGGACTTCTTCACATGGAAATTATTCAAGAACGTATTGAACGTGAATTTAAGATTGACTTAATTACAACAGCGCCAAGCGTTATTTATAAAGTTTATTTAACAAACGGTGAAGATGTTATTGTTGATAATCCATCTAATATGCCAGATCCACAGTCTATCGATCGTGTAGAAGAGCCGTTTGTGAAGGCTGCAATTATGGTTCCGAATGACTATGTTGGAGCTGTAATGGAAATTTGCCAAGGTAAACGTGGAACGTTTATTGATATGCAATATTTAGATGAAACACGTGTTACATTGACATATGACATCCCGTTATCAGAAATCGTATATGATTTCTTCGATCAATTGAAATCAAATACGAAAGGATATGCATCATTTGACTACGAGTTAATTGGTTATAAACCATCTAAACTTGTGAAAATGGATATTCTTTTAAATAATGAACAAGTGGATGCTTTATCATTCATCGTGCACCGTGATTCAGCGTATGACCGTGGTAAAGTAATTGTAGAGAAATTAAAAGAATTAATTCCAAGACAACAGTTTGAAGTGCCAATTCAGGCGACTATCGGAAACAAAGTTGTAGCGCGTTCTACAATTAAGGCGATGCGTAAAAACGTACTTGCAAAATGTTACGGTGGTGACATTTCTCGTAAACGTAAACTTCTTGATAAGCAAAAAGAAGGTAAAAAACGTATGAAGTCTGTTGGTTCTGTAGAAGTACCGCAAGAAGCATTCATGGCTGTACTGAAAATGGATGACAACTAATAATTAAAATAAAAAAGGAGTCGTTTATGCGGCTTCTTTTTTTCTGTATAATTACTTTTTAGACATCTTAGCCTCTCTCATTTACAATGATGAGAGAGCTTTTTAGTGATTGATCTAGAGTTAGGAGACTATTAATGTCCGAAAATATTCGAAAAGATATTCAAGATAAAATAGAAAAAGGGAATTTTAATTGTGAAAAGGAATTGACGCTTTCTATTATTAGTGGGAAGTGGAAAGTTGTGATATTGTGGCACTTAGGTGTGGAAGGTCCGCATCGTTTTAGTGAATTGCAACGACTATTCCCGAGTATTTCTCATAAAGTATTGTCGAACCAATTAAAAGAGTTAATGGAGGACGGGATTGTTGATCGAACAGTATATCCGGAAATTCCTCCGCGTGTTGAGTACTATATGACAGAACTAGGTATGTCACTTTTACCAATCGTTGAAATGATGTATGATTGGGGAAAAATGCGAATGGAACAAATTCGTAATACATTAGAGAAGTAGAGAATCCTCCGGAGCGCGGAGGTTTTCTTTTTAGAAAGGTAGGAGTTATATTTGGTACAAGCTGCATATATTCATATTCCATTTTGTCAGCATATTTGTCACTATTGTGATTTTAATAAAGTGTTTATTGAACGCCAACCGGTAGATCAATATTTAGAGTATTTAGAGAAAGAAATAATAAACACGGTTCAAAAAGTACCGTTTGATAGTATGAAAACGATTTTTGTTGGTGGAGGAACGCCGACAGCATTAAATATGGAACAGACAAAAAAAACTACTCGATATCATTAACCGTCGTTTGCGTCCATTTGCGCCGAATTGTGAATTAACGTTTGAAGCGAATCCAGGCGACTTACCGAAAGAGAAGTTAAACTTATTGTTAGAAGGTGGAGTAAACCGAATTAGTTTTGGTGTGCAAACGTTTCGTGATGAGCTACTTGAGAAGATTGGGCGTAAGCATACGAGGGAAGATGCATTTTTAGCAATTAGAGAAGCGCAGGAAGTGGGCTTTACAAATATTAATGTAGATATAATTTATGCTTTGCCAGGACAGACGATAGAAGACGTAAAAGAAACATTAGACATTGCCTTTACGCTTGGTGTACAACATTTCTCGGCATATTCATTAATTGTAGAACCGAAAACTGTTTTTTATAACTTAATGAATAAAGGGAAGTTGAGACTTCCGGGTGAAGACCATGAAGCGAAAATGTACGAAATGGTAATGGATGAAATGGAAAAACACGGTTATAAACAGTATGAAATTAGTAATTTCTCGAAAGGTGATAATGAAAGTAGACATAATCTCACATACTGGAATAATGAAGAGTATTATGGATTTGGAGCTGGCGCGCATAGTTATGTAAATGGAGAACGTATCCAAAATGTAGGGCCGCTCAAGCAATATTTCACGAAAATTGATGAAACAGGCTTTCCTTATTTAGATGTTCATGAAGTGACGGAGAAAGAAAAAATGGAAGAAGAGTTGTTCTTAGGGCTTCGAAAAACAAAAGGTGTTTCCAAGATAGAGTTCCAAAAGAAATTCAATATGGAGATGGATCAAGTTTTCGCGAAGCAGTTACAAAGTAATCAAGAACAAGGATTGCTTGAAGAGAGAGATGGATATGTGCGTTTAACACGAAAAGGAAAATTATTGGGGAATGAAGTGTTCCAGTCATTTTTGATTGACTAATTAAATGTTCCATAAACGTGAAAAAGTTTCATTATTTCGTGACGTTTCCGTTGACAATTGAATGTCAATTTTGGTAAGTTATTAATAGATTTAGCACTCGAAGACAAAGAGTGCTAACAGAGGTGATGATGAGATGCTTACGGAACGTCAGCTCTTAATTTTACAAACAATTATTGATGACTTTATTGGATCAGCGCAGCCCGTCGGGTCTAGAACGTTGGCTAAAAAAGAGGAAATTACATTTAGTTCAGCTACTATTCGAAATGAAATGGCTGATTTAGAAGAATTAGGTTTTATTGAAAAAACGCATAGTTCTTCTGGACGTGTTCCTTCTGAGAAAGGATACCGATTTTATGTAGACCATCTTTTAGCACCACAAAACTTACCGAACGATGAGATTGTACAAATTAAAGATTTATTTGCTGAAAGAATTTTTGAAGCAGAAAAAGTTGCACAGCAATCTGCTCAAATTTTATCAGAGCTTACGAACTATACGGCTATTGTTCTTGGGCCTAAGTTAAGTACAAATAAACTTAAAAACGTACAAATCGTACCGCTTGATCGTCAAACTGCAGTCGCTATTATTGTAACGGATACAGGGCATGTACAAAGTAAAACGATTACCGTTCCGGAATCTGTTGATTTATCAGATTTAGAAAAAATGGTTAATATTTTAAATGAAAAGCTATCGGGTGTACCTATGTCGGAACTTCATAATAAGATCTTTAAAGAGATTGTTACAGTCTTGCGTGGGTATGTTCATAATTACGATAGTGCAATAAAAATGTTAGATGGTACATTTCAAGTTCCTTTATCGGAAAAGATATACTTTGGAGGAAAAGCAAATATGCTTTCGCAACCAGAGTTCCATGACATTCAAAAAGTAAGGTCCTTGCTGACGATGATTGATAACGAAGCTGAATTTTATGATATTTTGCGTCATAAACAAGTTGGTATTCAAGTGAAAATTGGCAGGGAAAATTCTTCAATAGCTATGGAAGATTGTAGTTTAATTTCTGCAACGTATTCGATTGGAGAAGAGCAACTAGGAACAATTGCGATTTTAGGTCCGACGAGAATGCAATATTCTCGTGTAATTAGTTTGTTGCAGTTATTTACAAGACAATTTACTGACGGACTTAAAAAATAAATGAGAGTAATACATTCGCTCAAGTGATGAAACTTTCATTGCTGTGTGTAATATATAATGCTTAGGTAATCATGCTATACATGATACCTAATACCTTTTAAGGAGGTGAAAATTGTGGAAGAGCGTAACGAACAAGTGGTAGAAGAAGTGAAAGAAGCGCAAGTTGAAGAAGCTGTCACGCCAGAAAACAGTGAAAAAACTGTAGAAGAAAAAAGTGAGGCTGCTCTTTTACAAGAAAAAGTAGATGAGTTACAAGCGAAACTAACGGAAACGGAAGGTCGCACATTACGTCTACAAGCTGATTTTGAAAATCATAAGCGCCGTGTCCAAATGGATAAACAGGCTGCTGAAAAATATAGAGCACAAAGTTTAGTTTCAGATATTTTGCCAGCTCTTGATAATTTTGAAAGAGCGATGCAAGTGGAAGCAACTGATGAGCAAACGAAATCCTTGTTACAAGGTATGGAAATGGTGCATCGTCAATTGCTAGAAGCGTTGACTAAAGAAGGTGTTGAAGTGATTGAATCTGTTGGTAAACAGTTTGATCCTAATGAGCACCAAGCTATTATGCAAGTGGAAGACAGTGAATTTGAATCAAACGCGGTTGTGGAGGAATTCCAAAAAGGTTATAAACTAAAAGACCGTGTCATTCGCCCATCAATGGTAAAAGTAAATCAATAATTTACATAAAAGTAGGAGGAATCGCCATGAGTAAAATTATCGGTATTGACTTAGGTACAACAAACTCTTGTGTAGCTGTTATGGAAGGTGGAGAACCAAAGGTTATCCCAAATCCAGAAGGAAACCGTACAACACCTTCTGTTGTAGCTTTCAAAAATGAAGAGCGTCAAGTTGGGGAAGTTGCGAAACGTCAAGCAATTACAAACCCAAATACAATTATGTCTGTTAAACGTCATATGGGTACAGACTATAAAGTAGAAGTTGAAGGTAAAGATTATACACCTCAAGAAATTTCTGCAATCATTTTACAAAACCTAAAAGCTTCTGCTGAAGCATACCTAGGTGAAACAGTAACGAAAGCTGTTATTACAGTACCTGCATACTTCAACGATGCAGAGCGCCAAGCAACGAAAGATGCTGGTCGTATCGCTGGTTTAGAAGTTGAGCGTATCATTAACGAGCCAACAGCAGCAGCACTTGCTTACGGTTTAGAAAAACAAGATGAAGAACAAAAAATCTTAGTATATGACTTAGGTGGCGGTACATTTGACGTATCTATCCTTGAGTTAGCAGACGGCACATTCGAAGTTATTTCAACTGCTGGTGACAACCGTCTTGGTGGAGATGACTTTGACCAAGTTGTTATCGATCACTTAGTAGCTGAATTCAAAAAAGAAAACAACATTGACTTAAGCCAAGATAAAATGGCACTTCAACGTTTGAAAGATGCAGCTGAAAAAGCGAAAAAAGATCTTTCAGGTGTAACACAAACACAAATTTCATTACCATTCATTAGTGCTGGAGCTGCTGGTCCATTACACTTAGAATTAACGTTAACAAGAGCGAAATTCGAAGAGCTTTCAGCTGGTCTTGTTGAAAGAACATTAGAGCCAACTCGCCGTGCATTAAAAGACGCTGGTTTTGCTCCAAGCGAATTAGATAAAGTTATCCTTGTTGGTGGATCTACTCGTATCCCAGCTGTACAAGAAGCAATTAAACGTGAAACTGGTAAAGAGCCATATAAAGGTGTAAACCCTGATGAAGTTGTAGCATTAGGTGCTGCAGTTCAAGGTGGCGTACTTACTGGTGATGTAGAAGGCGTACTATTATTAGATGTAACTCCACTTTCTTTAGGTATTGAAACTATGGGTGGTGTGTTCACGAAATTAATCGAGCGTAACACTACAATTCCAACAAGTAAGTCACAAGTATTCTCAACAGCTGCTGATAACCAACCAGCGGTAGACATTCATGTGCTGCAAGGTGAGCGTCCAATGTCAGCTGATAACAAAACACTAGGTCGTTTCCAATTAACAGACCTTCCGCCAGCACCACGTGGTATCCCACAAATCGAAGTAACATTCGATATTGATGCGAACGGTATTGTTAACGTACGTGCGAAAGACTTAGGAACAAGCAAAGAACAAGCTATTACAATCCAATCTTCTTCAGGTCTTTCTGATGATGAAGTAAATCGTATGGTACAAGAAGCAGAAGCAAATGCTGATGCTGACCAAAAACGTAAGGAAGAAGTTGAACTTCGTAACGAAGCTGACCAACTTGTATTCCAAACAGATAAAGTTGTAAAAGATTTAGAGGGTAAAGTAGATGCAGCTGAAGTAGCAAAAGCAACA
This sequence comes from Bacillus sp. CDB3, assembly GCF_002081505.1. NCBI lineage: Bacteria > Bacillati > Bacillota > Bacilli > Caryophanales > Bacillaceae > Bacillus > Bacillus sp. CDB3. Next base: position 49,675 of record NZ_ALBR01000011.1, read on the forward strand.
GAAGCGAAAGAAGCATTACAAGCGGCAATCGAGAAAAACGAACTTGATGAAATCCGTGCGAAAAAAGATGCTCTTCAAGAAATCGTACAACAATTAACTGTTAAATTATATGAGCAAGCTCAAGCGGCTGCAGGGCAAGCAGAAGGTGCACAAGGAGCACAAGACGCTGGCGCGAAAAAAGACAATGTAGTTGACGCTGAGTTTGAAGAAGTAAAAGAAGACAAGTAATATAAATAAGTAAGATGACAAAAAGTCAAAGTCAAGCGTGCCTTGGCTTTGGCTTTTTTCACGAATAAGAAAAAAAGTGGTTATTTGTGTTAAGGCATTCTTGAGAAGATCTTAAGTTTTAGGCTTTGCATATTGTAAGTGAGGAAACATTGTTGCAAAGCACTTTCTTTCGGTGTTAAAATTACGTTTATGTGAAAGATTCGGGGGTTACAAATTTATGAATAAACGAGACTATTATGAGGTCCTTGGACTTAGCAAGGGCGCTTCAAAAGATGAAATTAAAAAAGCGTATCGTCGTTTGGCTAAAAAATACCATCCAGACGTAAGTAAAGAAGAAAATGCAATTGAAAAGTTTAAAGAAGTACAAGAAGCATATGAAGTATTAAGTGATGATCAAAAGCGTGCGCAGTACGATCAGTTTGGTCATGCTGGTGCAAATCAAGGCTTTGGCGGCGGGGGAGACTTCGGCGGTGGCTTCGGTTTTGAAGATATTTTTAGTTCGTTCTTTGGCGGCGGTGGCGGCAGACGTCGTGATCCAAATGCTCCGCGCCAAGGTGCTGACTTACAATATCAAGTCACTTTAGATTTTGAAGAAGCTATTTTTGGTAAAGAGTTAAACGTTGAAATTCCAGTAGAAGATCCATGTGATACTTGTAAAGGTAGCGGAGCGAAACCAGGAACTTCAAAAGAAACATGTAAACATTGTTCAGGATCAGGTCAGGTAAGTGTAGAACAAAATACACCGTTTGGTCGTATTGTAAACCGTCAAGCTTGTGGTCATTGTTCAGGAACTGGTCAAATGATTAAAGAAAAATGTACGACATGTCACGGTTCAGGTAAAGTACGTAAACGTAAAAAAATTAACGTTAAAATTCCAGCGGGTATCGATAATGGCCAACAAATTCGCGTCTCTGGTAAAGGTGAAGCAGGTGTGAATGGTGGACCAGCAGGTGATTTATATGTAGTTGTTCATGTGAGAAATCATGAATTCTTCGAACGTGATGGTGATCATATTATTTGTGAAATGCCATTGACATTCGCACAAGTAGCGCTTGGTGCTGAAGTAGAAGTGCCTACAGTTCACGGAAAAGTGAAGTTGAAAATTCCGGCAGGAACACAAACAGGAACAGAATTCCGTTTAAAAGGAAAAGGTGCTCCGAACGTACGTGGATATGGTCAAGGAGATCAATACGTAGTAGTTCGCGTTGTTGTGCCGACGAAATTAACTTCGCATCAAAAAGAATTATTGCGTGAGTTCGCTGGTCAAGAAAATCAAGATGATAGCTTATTCGGAAAGCTTAAACGTGCTTTCAAAGGGGAATAATGGAAATAAAAAATGGAGTTGGTAAATTGTGAAATGGTCAGAAATTAGTATTCATACAACAGAAGAAGCAGTAGAAGCTGTCTCTCATATTTTGCATGAAGCAGGCGCTAGCGGGGTTGCAATTGAGGACCCGGCGGAGTTAACGAAAGAGCGTGAGCAACAATACGGTGAGATTTATGCACTTAACCCTGATGAATACCCAAGTGAAGGTGTTTTAGTGAAAGCATATTTCCCACAAACGGATTCTTTACACGAAACGGTTGCGGGTGTAAAATCATCTATTGATGCACTACCATCTTTCGACATCGAAATTGGTACCGGTAATATTACAATTAATGAAGTCGATGAGGAAGATTGGGCTACTGCTTGGAAGAAGTATTATCATCCAGTTCAAATTTCTGATACATTCACAATTGTGCCGACGTGGGAAGAATATACACCATCTTCTCCGGATGAAAAAATCATTGAATTAGACCCGGGTATGGCGTTTGGTACAGGAACTCATCCAACAACAACGATGTGTATTCGTGCTTTAGAAAAAACAGTTCAATCAGGTGATACTGTCATTGATGTAGGAACAGGTTCTGGTGTACTTAGTATTGCAGCGGCAAAATTAGGTGCGTCTTCTGTTCAAGCATATGATTTAGATCCAGTTGCAGTGGAAAGTGCAGAAATGAATGTACGTTTAAATAAAACAGATGATATCGTGTCTGTTGGACAAAATAGTCTTTTAGAAGGTATTGAAGGACCTGTTGATTTAATCGTAGCGAATTTATTAGCTGAAATTATTCTTCTGTTCCCTGAAGATGCAGCAAGAGTTGTAAAATCAGGTGGACTATTCATTACATCTGGTATTATTGCTGCGAAAGAAAAAGTAATTTCTGAGGCGTTAGAAAAAGCTGGATTTACAATTGAAGAAGTGTTACGAATGGATGATTGGGTAGCAATTATTGCACGAAATGCGTAATATAGATTTTAGTTTATAATGAAAAGGGGAGTCTCTCACTATAAGGTGAGGGACTTGCCGTTTGTTATATGAAAAATGATAACGTTTCGTTCTTTTCGTAAGTGCTGACTTACGAAAGGAACGAAACTCTACTAAGGTGATTATATGCAACGTTATTTTGTAGAAGAGAAATATGTAAATGAGACAAGTATTCGTATTGTAGGTGATGACGTACATCATATCGTGAGAGTGATGCGTATGTCAGCTGGTGATCATATTTATTGCTGTGTAAACGGAAAAACAGCGGTATGTTCAATTGATGAAATTACCAGTGAATTTGTTGAGACAGCTATTGTAGAATGGGTAGAGGCATCGAGTGAACTTCCTGTGTTCGTGACGATTGCAAGTGGACTGCCAAAAGGAGACAAGCTAGAGTTAATTTTCCAAAAAGGAACTGAGCTTGGGGCAGCCGCATTTTTACCATTTCAAGCATCTCGCTCTATCGTAAAATGGGATGCGAAAAAAGCTGATAAAAAAGTTGAGCGTTTAAGAAAAATTGTGAAAGAAGCTGCGGAACAATCGCATAGAAGTGAAGTTCCAGAAGTATATGCTCCAGCATCGTTTAAGCAATTGCTTTCAATGAGTGGTGAATATGATGTTTGTCTTGTTGCGTACGAAGAGGAAGCGAAACAAGGCGAGAAATCTAATTTTGCGAAAGCTTTAACGACAATGAAACCAGGTCAAAAGCTATTGATTGTATTTGGCCCAGAAGGTGGCTTAGCTGAGGAAGAGATTACAGTGCTTCGAGAACATAAATTTGTACCATGTAGTTTAGGACCAAGGATTTTAAGAACGGAAACGGCACCGCTTTATGCGTTAAGTGCTGCTTCTTATCATTTTGAATTGATGGGGTGATGATCAATGTCAACTGTTGCGTTCCACACGTTAGGTTGTAAAGTAAACCACTATGAAACAGAAGCGATTTGGCAATTGTTTAAACAAGGTGGTTATGAAAGAACTGAATATGAAAAGAAATCTGATGTATATGTTATTAACACATGTACAGTAACGAATACGGGAGATAAAAAGAGCCGTCAAGTTATTAGACGTGCTGTACGTCAAAATCCAGATGCAGTAATATGTGTAACTGGATGTTATGCACAAACATCTCCAGCTGAAATTATGGCGATTCCAGGTGTAGATATTGTAGTTGGTACACAGGATCGTGAAAAGATGTTAGGATACATTGAAGAATTCCGTAAAGAGCGTCAACCAATTAATGCTGTCCGTAACATTATGAAAACACGTGTGTACGAAGAACTTGATGTGCCATATTTCACGGATCGTACACGCGCTTCATTAAAAATACAAGAAGGTTGCAATAACTTCTGTACGTTCTGTATCATTCCTTGGGCGCGTGGTTTAATGCGTTCTCGTGATGGAAAAGAAGTTATTAAACAAGCGCAGCAATTAGTAGACGCAGGCTATAAAGAAATTGTATTAACAGGTATTCATACCGGTGGATACGGTGAAGATATTAAAGATTATAACTTAGCTGGATTACTTCGTGATATGGAAGCAGAAGTAGGCGGATTAAAACGACTTCGTATTTCTTCTATTGAAGCGAGTCAAATTTCAGATGAAGTAATTGAAGTGTTAGATAAATCTGAAGTAGTTGTACGTCATTTGCATATTCCGTTGCAATCAGGATCTAATACAGTATTAAAACGTATGCGTCGTAAATATACGATGGAATTTTTCCAAGAGCGTTTAGATCGTTTGAAAAAAGCGTTACCAGGTCTGGCAATTACATCTGACGTAATTGTTGGTTTCCCAGGTGAAACAGAAGAAGAGTTTATGGAAACGTACAATTTCATTAAAGAGAATCGCTTCTCTGAGTTACACGTATTCCCTTACTCGAAACGTACAGGAACACCTGCAGCGCGTATGGAAGATCAAGTTCCTGAAGATGTGAAGAACGATCGTGTTCACCGTTTAATTGAACTATCTAATCAATTAGCGAAAGAGTATGCTTCACAGTTCGAAGGCGAAGTGCTTGAAATTATCCCGGAAGAGCAATTTAAAGATGGCGACCGTGAAGGGTTATATGTAGGTTATACAGATAACTATTTGAAAATTGTATTTGAAGGGTCAGAAGAATTAATTGGTAAGCTAGTGAAAGTAAAAATTACGAAAGCTGGTTATCCATATAACGAAGCGCAATTTGTTCGTGTTCTTGAAGATGATGTGAAAAAAGAATCAGCAAGCGCATAATAAAAAGCATGCAACCGAAAATGGTTTGCATGCTTTTTTCTTTCGGGGAGAAGTTAAGTATTGAAATGGATGTAATGGAGTGCCCATAAAATAAGTGGTTATTTAGCAGATTTTGTATGAAAAAGTTTGCGTGATAAAAATATATTTGTTTTGAGGTGGAAGCGATAATGGCTGTTTACATAGATTTTTGAAAAAGGAAGAGCATCTAGTCTTCTTTTATTCTGTCAAATAGTTGACCTGAAGTGATAAAATGTATTATAATCGTAAAAGACATGCTGAAGAAGTGTTTCTTTTTGCATGCTGAAGTTAGTATGTAAGTGTGATGTTTCGGAGGGAGGGAAAGAGAATGTCAAAAACAGTCGTTCGTAAAAACGAGTCTTTGGAGGATGCACTTCGCCGTTTTAAAAGATCGGTTTCTAAAACTGGTACACTTGCTGAAGCAAGAAAGCGCGAGTTTTATGAAAAGCCAAGTGTAAAACGTAAGAAGAAATCTGAAGCGGCAAGAAAGCGTAAGTTCTAAGAGAGGGTGTAAGTGATGAGTCTTCTCGGTCGTTTAAACGATGATATGAAACAAGCGATGAAGAATAAACAAAAAGAAAAATTAACCGTTATTCGTATGGTTAAGGCTGCTTTACAAAATGAAGGTATTAAACTGCAACATACTCTTACTGAAGAAGAGGAATTAACAGTTTTAGCTCGTGAAGTAAAACAGTATAAGGACTCCCTCCTTGAATTTAAAAAAGCTGGTCGTGAAGACCTTGTTGATAAACTGCAAAGTGAAATTCAGATTTTAAGCGCATATTTGCCGGAGCAATTAACAGAAGAAGAACTAGCGGATATAATTAAGCAAGTTATTTCTGAAGTTGGTGCTACATCTAAAGCAGATATGGGTAAAGTGATGACTGCTGTTATGCCGAAAGTAAAAGGTAAAACAGACGGATCACTTGTGAATAAGCTGGTTATACAGCTATTAGCATAAAAAAGCGTCTCATTTCGTATGAGACGTTTTTTTATGCTTTTTTCAGTTTGGACGTGATATTACAAGCTCTTTTTTCATACATATGGGATGAGAGGGGGTCTTTTGAGATGAAAAAATTAGAACAAATGAAGAATTGGTTAACGAAGCAAATAGACCTGCCAGTGGATGTGCTAATGGATCTACCTCGGATTACGCTTGTTGGGCAAGTGCATATCTATATAGAAAATCATCGAGGTTTATTAGTGTTTTCAGATAAAGAAGTAAGGTTGTTATTAAAACAAGGTCAACTATTAATTAAGGGGCAATCCTTTGTTATTAAAACAATCCTCCCGGAAGAACTTTTGCTTGAAGGGATTATCGAACAAGTGATGTTTTTAGAAAATGAAAAGAAAGAGGAGTGAGGGAAACTTCCGTTTGTGAAGTTTTTCTTCTTTATTTTAGTGATCTGACCTTAATATTCACTTTATCCCGCATTTACTGCCCGTAAAAGCTCGATGGGTGTGCGCTAATAATCAGTGGGTATGGACAAAACCTCCACTTATTAAACTTTCATCCTATGCATATGCCCGATTAGTGAGGAGAAAAACCTCACCGATTAAAGCTTCGATTAGTACGAGCTATTTGATGCTTAAAGTGAAAAGTGTTGTATCTACTTTTAGAAAGGTAGTGAAGGTAGTCGATGAAAAATAAATGGTTTATAAAATGGCTTGGGTATGTAAAAGTGCGAATTGAAGGTAGAGGAGCAGAACGCTTCGTTAACGAATGTGTACGTAAGAATTTATTAGTTTGGGATGTAAAGAAGATAGCGGATGAAACGTTAGTTTTTTGCATGTTATTACGAGATGTGAAAAAGATAAAACCAATTTATAGAAAGAATGAATGTAAATTATATTTTATTGGACGTTACGGTTTTCCATTTTGGAATAAGCGTTTAATTAAAAATAGTGGATTTTTAATTGGGTTTTTAATATTTTTTTTCGGAATGATTGCATTATCAAATATGGTTTGGAAAATTGAAATTACAGGAGCAAAACCTGAAACGGAATATATATTGATGAAAGAATTGGATAAAATGGGTATTAAAAAAGGGAAATTACAGTTTCAAATGCCTAGTGTAGAAAATGTTCAGCGGCATTTAACGGACAATATTAATGCAATTACTTGGGCAGGATTGGAAATAAGAGGGACAACATATCATTTTAAAATTGTTGAAAAAAACGAGCCGAAAAAGAAAGGAACAAAGGCCGCAAAATTTAATTGCGAAAAAGAAGCAACTATTACGAAAACGTTTGTGGAGGTAGGAAAACCGGTCGTTATGAAAAATGACCATGTAGAAAAGGGACAGCTTCTCGTATCGGGGATGTATGGTAATGAGGAGAATCCGACAGTTGTTTCGGCTAAAGGTATTGTATACGGGGAAACTTGGTACAAATCTGAAGTTGATGTTCCGTTAAAAACACAATTTCAAGTGTATACTGGTAATTCTTATAATGAATATTTTCTTGAATTTGGTAGTGTTAAAATAAAAATATGGGGATTTCAACATGATAAGTATAAGCGCTCTCGTACTGAAAGTGTAAAACATGATGTGAAATTATTTGGCTTCACATTACCGATTGCGTACGAAAAAGATATTGTACGAGAAGAAGAAGAAGCAAACCGAGAATATACTGAAAAACAAGCGATGAAAGTGGCAAAAGAGATGGCAGAAAAAGAACTAAAGAAAAAATTGGATGAACATGCTATGATTGTAAGTGATAAGATTTTGAGTAAAGAGATTGAGGCGGATCACTTAAAGGTCACGTTACATTACACAGTGATTGAAAATATTGCTGAGCCGCAACCAATATCTGAATCCGATATTCAAGGAGACTGAGTGATGGCAGAACAATTAGTAGAAATGAACCAACAATTGGAAAATCCTAACGAGGCAATCGCTCTATTTGGGGTAAATGATGCTCATTTAAAAGTAATTGAACGAGAACTTAGTGTATCGATTATAACTAGAGGAGAGTCTGTTCGTGTATCTGGGGCAGATGAAGCTGTAGTGCTCGTAGAAAAAATCTTACAACAGCTACTTGTTGTTATCCGTAAAGGTGTATCAATTTCGGAAAGAGATGTTGCGTACGCAATTCAGCTTGGGAAACAAGGGAAAATTGCTCAATTCGAAGAGTTATATGAAGAGGAAATTTTTAAAACAGCAAAAGGTAAATCCATTCGTGTGAAAACGATGGGACAAAGAAGATATATTCATGCAATGAAAAAGAATGATGTTGTATTTGGGATAGGACCTGCTGGGACAGGGAAGACATACTTAGCTGTAGTAATGGCTGTGAGAGCTTTAAAGCAAGGGTATGTGAAGAAAATCATTTTAACAAGACCTGCTGTAGAGGCTGGAGAGAGTTTAGGCTTTTTACCAGGTGATTTGAAAGAAAAAGTAGATCCGTATTTACGTCCGTTGTATGATGCGTTGCACGATATTCTTGGGCAAGAATACACACAGCGTATGATGGAACGTGGTGTAATTGAAATTGCACCTCTTGCTTATATGAGAGGACGTACTCTTGATGATTCATTTGTTATATTAGATGAGGCACAGAATACAACTGGTGCTCAAATAAAAATGTTTTTAACACGATTAGGTTTTAGTTCTAAAATGGTTATTACGGGAGACCCCTCACAGGTAGATTTGCCAAAAGGGGTAAAATCAGGTCTTTCTATTGCTGCTAATATTTTATCTGGTGTATCAGGTCTTTCGTTCATAACGCTGGAACAAACAGACGTTGTGAGACACCCATTAGTGCAACGTATTATTGAGGCATATGATAAAATGGAATGATCCTATTTGTCAGGGTCATTTCTTTTTGTATGATAAGGTTGGCGAATGGCATATTTTTTACTATCATTAAAGATGAGGGAAATGAACTATAGGTGATAGTGGATAAAAATGTTGTCCAAAAATTATCGTTGCCTAGAAGAAATGAAAGCTATAAATAGTTTCACTTTATTTCTGGAGAGGAGAAGGTATTGAAATCATGTCAAGATCTCAAGAAATTTTTAAGTGGTTTCGTAATATACAACATTCGAAAAAACTAAGTTGGGTTTCTTACGTATTATTAGGAGCAGTACTGTTTTTTGCACTTATGAATAATGTAAAGCCAGAGCAATTAGATGTTAAAGAGCTCGAAATTGCTAAAAAAACAATTCACTCTCCTATTAAAATTGAAGATAAAGCCGCAACGGCGAAAAAGAAAAACGAAGCCGCTCAAAAGGTTGAGGATAAATATACATATAAAAGCGAATATAAGCAAAATAAAGTGGATATTGTAACTTCCGTCTTTGATGCGGTAAGTGAAGTAGAGGCAGAGGCTAAATCAACTGGCCCAGACGAGTATAAAAAAATTTCTGATGTGGACAAATTGGACAAGTTAAAGAAGAAATTACCAACAGATTTAGCAAAAAGTTTAACCGATCCGATTTTGTTGAAATTTATTAATGCTGATTCAAGTCAATTGTCATTGGCAAAGGATGCGGCTGTAACAGCGGTTAATAAAATTATGAGGGAACACATCAAGATGGATCAAGAAGAAGCTGCCAGAGAACAATTCGTTACTGAAATGAGTAGCGTAAGTATAAGTAGTGATTTAAAAGATGCGGTGAATACACTAGGGAAGTATGCGGTTACAGCGAACTATTTTTATGATTCAGCTGCGACGAAAGATAGTAAAAAAATAGCGGAAGATTCAGTTGCATCAGTTTTTATCCTTCAAGGGCAAGTTCTTGTGAAAGAAGGCGATACGATTTCACGAGAAGCATATGAGCAGTTGAAGTTAGCAGGATTGTTAGAGAAGGGCAATACCTTCCAACCTTATGTTGGTCTAGCGGTACTCATTTGTGTGTTATTGTACTTTATGCATAAGCAGTTTGAAGTGTTTTTACAGCGGAAAAGAGAAGATAGGCCGTATGTCTTAGCGTATATTACAATTTTGTCTATCACGATTGTTTTAATGAAAATCATTAGTTTGTTTCAAAAGCTTGAATATGCAGGAATCGCGTATGTTGTTCCAGTTGCCATGGGAACAATACTTGTAAAATTAATGATTGGTGATCGATTTGTATTTTTAACGAGTATGATCTTTTCTGTATGCGGAAGTATTATGTTTAATGAAGGTGTAACAAGTACACTGAATTATAGTGTGGGGATTTATGTTTTATTAAGTTCATTATCAGTTAGTATTTTCTTGAGAGAAAAAAATCGTCGTACGATGATTTTACAAGCTGGTATACTCGTTTCTGTATTAAATGTAGTCGTATTAGCGGCTTTGCTATTATTACGTAACGGGAATTTTTCGCCTCTTGAAATTGGGGTGCAATTATTAATGGCTGCTGTTTCGGGTATTATCTCTTCTGTTCTAGCTATGGGGATTTTACCATATTTAGAAAGTGGTCTTGGGATTGTATCGAGTATGAAGTTGATGGAACTTTCAAGTCCGAATCACCCGCTTTTGCGTAAAATTTTATTAGAAGCACCAGGTACATATCATCATAGTGTAATGGTAGCTAATCTCTCAGAAGCTGCTTGTGAAGCAGTTGGAGCAAATGGAGTATTAGCGCGTGTAGGGGCGTATTATCATGATGTAGGGAAAACGGTACAACCACAGTTTTTTATTGAAAACCAAATGGGTATTGAAAACCCGCATGATAGATTAGACCCTGTAACGAGCAAAGATATTATAATTGCTCATGTAACCGATGGGGTGAGAATGTTAGAAGAACACCATATACCTCAAGAAATTATCGATATTGCTGGACAGCATCATGGTACAACGTTACTTAAATATTTTTACTATAAGGCGATTAAAGAAGATAAAGAGAAATATACGGAGGGAATGTTCCGCTATCCAGGATCAAAAGCAACTTCTAAAGAGTCGGCGATCGTTGGTATTGCTGATAGTGTAGAAGCGGCGGTACGTTCGATGAACCATCCAACGCCAGATCAGATTAATAATTTAGTGCAAAGTATTATTAGAGATCGTTTGCAAGACGGTCAATTTAGTGAATGTGATTTGACATTTAAGGAACTACAAATCGTTGGAAAAACGTTATGTGAAACGTTAAATGGTATTTTCCATTCCCGTATTACATATCCGGAACCGCCGGAAGAAAAGGAGAAAGAATGAGTTTATTAATTGATTTTATTGATGAAACAGAAGAAGTGAAAGACGAATATATAAGTTTGATTCGAGGTTTAGTAGAGAAAGCGGCCCAAATGGAGAACATAGAAGAAGGCGCAGAATTATCGGTTACATTTGTAGATAATGAACGTATTCGTGAAATAAACCGTGATTACCGAGATAAGGATCAGCCTACGGACGTTATTTCTTTTGCTATGGAAGAAATGGGAGAAGGCGAAATGGAAATTATCGGTGCGGAGATGCCACGTATGTTAGGGGATCTTATTATTTCTATTCCAAGAGCGAAAGAGCAAGCTGAGGAATATGGACACTCTTTTGATCGTGAACTTGGGTTTTTAGCGTTACATGGCTTTTTACATTTGCTTGGTTATGATCACATGACAGAAGAAGATGAAAAAGAAATGTTTGGAAGACAAAAAGAAATTTTAGAGGCATTTGGATTAGGGCGATGAAAAAAGGAAAACTTATAAATAGTTTTGGATATGCTATAGCTGGTATATACTTTTGTCTTCGTCATGAACGAAATATGAAAATTCATTATTTAGCCGCAGTCATTGTCATATGCTGCGGCTTTTATTTCCATATTACAAAAATAGAATGGATTGTATTACTTATTGTGATTGGAATTGTAATGAGTTTGGAGATGGTGAATACGGCTATTGAAAAAACAGTAGATTTAGCAACCACTGATATTCATCCGTTTGCGAAAAACGCAAAGGATGTTGCAGCGGGATCAGTTTTATTATTTACGATTATAGCTGTTGTAATTGGTGCTATTATCTTCTTACCGTATATGGTATAGTTGCATTCCAAAGTTTTTATTAAGCTTTGGGAGCGCCGTGAGGGCCTTTAATAGAAGAATGTATCTATTCACAGCTGTGAACGGAAAGGATGCGGGAATATGAATAGCAAACAATTAATTCAAGAAGCAATCGAAGCGCGTAAACAAGCGTACGTACCATATTCTAAATTTCAAGTAGGTGCAGCTTTACTAACTCAGGATGGAAAAATATATCGTGGATGTAATGTTGAAAATGCATCATATGGTTTATGTAACTGTGCAGAAAGAACAGCTTTATTTAAGGCGATTTCTGAAGGAGATAAAGGGTTTGTAGCTATTGCAGTTGTAGCGGATACAAAGCGTCCGGTACCTCCTTGTGGAGCATGTCGACAAGTTATGATAGAATTATGTAAACAGGATACGAAAGTATACCTATCAAATTTACATGGTGACGTTCAAGAGACTACAGTTGGAGAATTGTTACCAGGAGCATTTTTAGCGGAGGATTTACATGAATAGAAAAGGTTATAAATCAGGTTTTGTCTCTATTATTGGCAGACCGAATGTTGGAAAATCTACATTTTTAAATCGTATTATCGGCCAAAAAATTGCCATTATGAGTGACAAGCCACAAACAACTCGTAATAAAATTCAAGGCGTATATACAGAAAATGATTCACAAGTAATTTTCATTGATACACCAGGAATACATAAACCTAAACATAAACTAGGCGACTTCATGGTGAAGATGGCTCAAACGACATTAAAAGAAGTTGATATTGTTCTGTTTATGGTCAATGCAGTTGAAGGATTTGGTCGTGGTGAGGAATTCATTATTGAGAAATTAAAAGAAACGAAACAACCAGTATTTTTGGTAATTAATAAAATTGACCAACTTCATCCAGAGCAATTATTAGAGTTAATTGATCAATACCGTAAACTATATGAGTTTGCCGAGATTGTACCAATTTCTGCATTAGACGGTAATAATGTGGACGCTTTAATTGGAACAATTAAAAAGTATTTACCAGAAGGACCGCAATACTACCCAGATAATCAAGTAACGGATCATCCAGAGCGATTTATTATTTCAGAGCTTATTCGTGAAAAAGTATTACATTTAACACGTGAAGAAGTGCCGCACTCTGTAGCGGTTGTTATTGATGCGATTCAAAAACGTGAGGGCGGAGCGGTTTATATAAACGCAACGATTGTTGTTGAACGTGCATCACAAAAAGGAATTATTATAGGTAAGCAAGGGAAGATGTTAAAAGAAGTCGGTAAGCGAGCTCGTTTTGACATTGAAGCACTACTTGGTTCTAAAGTATTTTTAGAAGTATGGGTAAAAGTGCAAAAAGATTGGCGTAATAAGATGTCGCAGCTCCGTGACCTTGGTTTCCGTGAAGACGAGTATTAATATGGAGTAAAGTTGTAATCAGTGGATGGTTCATTCATCCACTGATTATTGGTTTTTATGAACCTTGATAAATTAGGAAAAATTTTTCTCACATGAAAATGAACAAAATGGGTCAATTTAATAACAACAAAGGAAATTGGTTTATAGGCTACGCTTATTGAGAAAGGTGGATTCTTATGCTAGATTTTACCTGGAAGTTTTTCTCCAAAACAGGAAGCATTGAAACGTATTTGCTTTTGAAAGAAATGGAAAAAGACGTAAACGATGAGATGGATCAACATGAAGAGGAGTTAGCGCATCTAGACTCTCCAATTTCTTGACCCGTTTTGTTCAAACCTTGGATGGTGACGAACATGTTTCAAAAAGTTGAGGGCATTGTTATCCGTACGACAGATTACGGAGAAACGAACAAGATTGTTACAATATTCTCACGGGAATTTGGTAAGGTAAGTGCAATGGCAAGAGGGGCGAAAAAACCGAAGAGTCGGTTAGCAGCTGTTTCGCAACTTATGACACATGGTCATTTTCTTATTCAAATAGGATCTGGACTTGGAACTTTGCAACAAGGCGAGATTATTTCATCTATGAAAGAAATTCGTGAGGATATATTTTTAACTGCTTATGCATCATTTATTATTGAATTAACTGATAAAGCAACAGAAGATAAGAAGAATAATCCGTATTTATTTGAAATGTTATATCAAACGTTGCATTATATGTGTGAGGGTGTTGACCCTGAAGTATTATCATTAATTTATCAAACGAAAATGCTTCCGGTATTAGGGATGCGCCCGTACTTTGATACATGTGCTATTTGTCATCAAGAAACAGATTTTGTCGCCTTCTCTGTTCGGGAAGGCGGTTTTCTGTGCTCGCGTCATGCAGAGCAAGATCAGTATCGTATTCCGGTGGGAGAGGCTGTTCATAAATTATTACGTCTCTTTTTTCACTTCGATCTACACCGGCTCGGTAATGTATCGGTAAAGGATAGTACAAAAAAACAAATGCGCACAGTATTGAATACATATTATGATGAATATTGTGGGATTTATTTGAAATCAAGGCGTTTCTTAGAACAACTTGATAAATTTCAAATATAATTAGGGCCGTATACGGTCCTTTTTACATACTTTCTTTTTCGAATAGCATATTTAGTATATAATATTTAAGAGATAGTATAACTTTTTTCGTTGTGCATTAAAGGTGGTGATTATCATAGAGCTGAATAAACGGCAAGAACATATCATTCAGATTGTAAAAGATCACGGTCCTATTACAGGGGAGTCAATTGCTGCGCAATTGGGTTTAACACGTGCAACGCTAAGACCAGACTTAGCAATTTTAACGATGGCTGGTTATTTAGAAGCGCGTCCACGCGTAGGTTATTTTTATACGGGTAAAACTGGGGGGCAGCTATTATCTGAAGCTGTTAAAAAAATTAAAGTGCAAGATTATCAATCTAGACCTGCTGTAATTGATAAAAATGTATCAGTATACGATGCAATCTGTACTATGTTTCTAGAGGATGTTGGTACATTGTTTGTTGTAGATCAAGCTACTTTATTGGTTGGCGTTGTATCTCGTAAAGATTTATTACGAGCTAGCTTAGGAAAGCAGGATTTAACCTCTCTCCCGGTTAATATTATCATGACAAGGATGCCAAACATTGCGATGTGTCGCAGGGAGGATTCTTTATATGATATTGCGATGGAATTAATAGAAAGACAGATTGATGCAATGCCAGTTGTAAAGGACACGAAACAAGGTCTAGAAGTGATTGGGCGAATTACAAAAACAAATATTACACGTGCGTTTGTAAATTTAGTAAATAACGAATAAGTGTAATTTGTTTAAAGTGAGGTAATGTAATGGATAATAAAATCGTATATGTCGTATCTGACTCTGTAGGAGAAACGGCTGATTTGGTTGTTAGAGCGGCAATGGGACAGTTCCCATTCGCTCCTGATATTAGACGTGTACCTTATGTAGAAGATACAGGGACATTAAAAGAAGTGATCTCGATTGCCAAGAGCAATCAGGCGCTTATTTGTTTTACGTTAGTAAAGCCTGATATGCGTCAATATTTATTGACAGAGGCGGCAAAAGAAGGGGTAGAGGCATACGATATTATCGGACCTCTTATCGATCAAATTGAAGAAATTACAGGACAAGTACCAAGGTATGAGCCAGGTGTCGTTCGAAGATTAGATGAAGAGTACTTTAAAAAGATTGAAGCGATTGAATTTGCTGTTAAGTACGATGATGGTAGAGATGCACGTGGTATTTTAAAAGCCGATATCGTGTTGATTGGAATTTCACGTACATCAAAAACACCACTTTCACAATATTTAGCGCATAACAAACGCTTGAAAGTTGCCAATGTACCACTTGTACCAGAAGTGGATCCGCCTGAGGAATTATATAAAGTGGCAAAAGAGAAATGTTTCGGTTTGAAAATTACACCGGATAAGTTAAATCATATTCGAAAAGAACGATTAAAATCACTTGGATTAAGTGATGGAGCAACATATGCGAATATTAATCGTATTAAAGAAGAAATCGTTCATTTTGAGAATGTAGTGAGTAAAATAAATTGTCAAGTGATCGATGTATCAAATAAGGCGATTGAAGAAACAGCTAATATTATTGTGAATGCAGTGCAAAACCAAAAAATGTTTTAGCACATTTACCACAGGTGAATGTGCTTTTTTCGCTCGTGAGAAGTAGGACAATAACTGTCGATTTAGTAATAGAATACAGTGTAATGGTTATACTTATATTCTTCTGTTTTTTTATTATGTTGAAGGAACGATTTAGTTATCTTTAAATGTAAAATGAAAATTAAAGGGATATGTAGCGTAGTTGAAGAAAATATATTATAATAAAAAATTGTGATAAAAACCTATATTTTACGTTTAGACTTTAATTTTTCAGAATAAACTAGGGATAGGATTTGCGAAAAAGACATGTATTTACGTTAAATCGACAAAATCTAAACAAGAAAACGCACATTATGGAAGGATTCACAGAAGGGATGTAGAATACAGAAATATGCAAAACATCAGTGAGATATTAGTTGATGCAGATGCATGTCCCGTGAAGGATGAAATTGTGCACGTTAGAACAAAAATTTATGTCGAAATTTTGTTTGTCGTATCGTAGGCTCATCGTTTAAGAAAACAGCAAGATAATTGGGTCTATGTAGATTTTAAGCAAGATGAAGTCGGTTTTTATATTTATCAACATGCAAAAGCCACAGATTTCGTGATCACATAGGATATGTGGCTTGCTAGTCTTCTTTTGAAAAAAGGAGTACATGTATTGTCTCCACGAAGTACATTTGTAAAAGATGAGCAAATGGATACAATTTTATATAGTAGGTATGTATCTGCGGAGTTACGCAGTCAGAGGACTAATACGAAAAGTCCAAAATCGTTTACACAACGTGATCGACAGCACTTTCTAATAAATTTAGAAAAAATATTGTCGAATTATAAAGGAATCTTTTAATTTATATCGAATACAAAATACGGAGATGGAGTTATGGGGAACAGAATTCCCGAAGAAGTTGTTGAACAGATTCGGACGTCATCCGATATTGTAGAAGTGATAGGTGAGTATGTTCAACTTAGAAAGCAGGGGCGTAACTATTTCGGCCTTTGTCCATTTCATGGTGAGAATTCCCCGTCATTCTCTGTTTCATCTGATAAGCAAATTTTTCATTGCTTCGGATGTGGAGAAGGTGGAAATGTATTTTCCTTTCTTATGAAAATGGAAGGACTTGCTTTCACCGAGGCTGTTCAAAAGCTGGGTGAAAGAAATGGAATTGCAGTTGCAGAATATACATCAGGGCAAGGACAACAAGAAAACATATCTGATGACACAGTCATCATGCAACAGGCTCATGAACTTTTGAAGAAGTATTATCACCATTTATTAGTAAATACAGAAGAAGGAAATGAAGCACTTTCGTATTTATTAAAACGTGGTATTACAAAAGAAATGATTGAGAAGTTTGAAATTGGTTATGCATCACCAGCTTGGGATGCAACGACAAAAATTTTGCAAAAAAGAGGTTTTTCGCTATCTAGTATGGAACAAGCCGGCCTTCTTATAAGAAGCGAGAAGGATGGTAGTCATTATGACCGCTTCCGTGGAAGGGTTATGTTTCCAATTTACACTTTACAAGGTAAGGTGATAGCGTTTAGTGGAAGGGCGCTAGGAGATGATACTCCGAAATATTTAAATAGTCCTGAGACACCAATTTTTCATAAAAGTAAGTTGTTGTATAATTTCCACCAAGCAAGGCCGTTTATTAGAAAACGTGGGCAGGTTGTCCTTTTTGAAGGATATGCCGATGTACTAGCCGCGGTAAAAAGTGGTGTGGAAGAAGCTGTTGCGACAATGGGAACAGCTTTAACTGAAGAACAAGCGAAACTTCTGCGACGTAACGTTGAAACTGTTGTTCTTTGCTATGATGGTGATAAAGCAGGGCGAGAAGCGACGATGAAAGCAGGGCAGTTGTTATTGCAAGTTGGTTGCCAAGTGAAAGTCACACCCTTGCCAGATAAGCTTGATCCTGATGAATATGTGCAACAATATGGGACAACTGCTTTTGAAAATCTTGTGAAATCAAGTATAAGTTTTGTTGGTTTCAAAATAAATTATTTGCGTTTAGGGAAAAATTTGCAAGATGAGTCTGGCAAAGAAGAATATGTAAAAAGTGTTTTAAAAGAGTTATCATTGCTACAGGATGCGATGCAGGCTGAATCATATTTAAAGTCATTATCGCAAGAATTTTCGTATTCAATGGAAACACTTTTGAATCAATTGCACCAATATCGCAAAGAACAAAAGGTACAGCAAAAACAAATAAAGCAGGTTTCTAAGCCATCTCAAATTGTTCAAACGAAACCGAAGTTAACAGGTTTTGAAAGGGCAGAAAGAGAAATTATTTACCATATGTTGCAAAGTGCAGAAGTGGCTGTTCGTATGGAACCCCATATAGAAGATTTTCATACAGAAGAACATAAAGGGATTTTATATGAACTATACGCATATTATGAAAAGGGAAATGAACCTTCAGTCGGAACATTTTTAAGTTGGCTCTCTGATGAAAAGTTGAAAAATATTATCACTGATATTTCGACGGATGAATTTATTAATCCAGAATACACAGAAGAAGTGTTGCAAGGTCATTTGGAGACGCTCAAACGTCATCAGGAAAAACTTGAAAAGATGGAAATCATCTTTAAAGTAAAACAAATGGAAAAAACAGATCCTGTAGAGGCTGCTAAATATTATGTGGCATATTTACAAAATCAAAAAGCAAGAAAATAGCTTTTTTGATAAAATTTTAGTATAATGAATGTTTGTATCTCGCGTAAGGAGGGGAACAGATGGCTGACAAACCAGCTCGTTCTAAACAAATTGAAACTGAAATGACCCTTGAGCAAGTGAAAGAACAACTCACTGAGCTTGGAAAAAAACGTGGCGTTCTTACATATGAAGAAATTGCAGAACGCATGAATGGATTTGAAATTGAATCCGATCAAATGGATGAATACTATGAATATTTAGGTGAACAAGGGATTGACTTAGTTGGTGACAATGACAATGACGAAGGTCCTAATAATCGCCAAATTACAAAAACGGAAGAAGAATTTGACCTTAATGATTTAAGTGTGCCACCAGGTGTGAAAATCAATGATCCTGTTCGTATGTACTTAAAAGAAATTGGTCGTGTAGACTTACTATCTGCAGAAGAAGAAATTCGACTTGCGACACGTATTGAAGAAGGCGATGAAGAAGCAAAACGCCGTCTTGCTGAAGCAAACTTACGTCTTGTAGTAAGTATTGCAAAGCGCTACGTGGGCCGTGGTATGCTTTTCTTAGACTTAATCCAAGAAGGGAATATGGGTTTAATTAAGGCAGTTGAAAAGTTCGACTACCGTAAAGGTTTTAAATTTAGTACGTATGCAACTTGGTGGATTCGCCAGGCTATTACACGTGCGATTGCAGACCAAGCGCGAACAATTCGTATTCCAGTTCATATGGTTGAAACAATTAATAAGTTAATCCGTGTACAACGTCAATTATTACAAGATTTAGGACGCGAACCATCTCCTGAAGAGATTGGTGAAGAAATGGATCTTGCTCCAGAAAAAGTACGCGAAATTTTAAAAATTGCACAGGAGCCAGTTTCTCTTGAAACACCAATTGGTGAAGAAGATGACTCCCATTTAGGTGACTTTATTGAAGACCAAGAAGCAACATCGCCTGCGGACCATGCAGCGTATGAGTTGCTAAAAGAACAATTAGAAGATGTGTTAGATACACTAACAGATCGTGAAGAAAATGTTCTGCGTCTTCGTTTTGGTTTAGATGATGGACGAACTCGTACGCTTGAAGAAGTTGGGAAAGTATTCGGCGTAACGAGAGAACGTATTCGTCAAATTGAAGCGAAAGCACTTCGCAAATTAAGACATCCAAGCCGTAGCAAGCGTCTTAAGGATTTCTTAGAATAGGCTACCTTTAAGTTTACTTCACTTTTGTGAAGTAAACTTTTTTATTTTGTTAATTTTTGTTAAAATTTAGCTATCGGCAACGATTACAATTTCTTGTAATTTATTTTACAGAATTGTCTTTTGATTTGCAAATGCTCATTTTTCGATTTTTCGATTTATTTTGTTTATTATATACAAAATAATATGTAGAAAAGTAAAAAATATGATGAGAAACGTTAGTAATTATCGAAATAATATGCGATATAATAGTGAAAATCAATAAACTGAATTTATGGAATATTTTTAACAAATATTAGTTTACTCTTTTCTGATAGAACGTTTTCAAGTACAATGAAAATGACTGAATCATCTAACTATTTAGGGGTATAGAGGGGGGGGAAGAGATATGAAACGTAATCCGTTGATTCCGTTCGCTCTTATTGCAGCATTAGGTATTATCGTTATGTTTGTATTTTCATTTCAGGGGCTAAATAAATCTAAAGAGTTAGCTGATGCAAAAAATGGTGGGAAACCAGCGCAAACAGCATCAAAGCCAGAGGATATTGTAAAGCAAAGCTGTACGAGCTGTCACGGTGATCAGTTACAAGGGGCAGTGGGACCTAATTTACAAAAAATTGGTGGGAAACTTTCGAAAGATGAAATTAAAGAAGTTCTTTCAAAAGGAAGAGGGAATATGCCTGCCAATATAGTTCCAGCTGACCAAGCGGCTAAAGTAGCTGATTGGTTATCGAAGAAAAATAAAGTTCCATAAAACAAGCCTTTTGCTTTTGTGCAAAAGGCTTGTTTTTCTATACTTTCTAAAATACGATTAGTAATAGAGAATTGAAGTGTTGTTATGGACTTGCAACAACTACTATAAATTCATTATCATGGAGACAGACTGACAAGAGAAGGAGTAATGGAAATACATGAATGAAGTAAAGCTTTCAAAACGATTAGAAGAAGTTGTGCGGGAGATTCCAGTAGGATCCACAGTAGCTGATATTGGATCGGATCATGCGTATTTACCGTGTTATACAATTATAAATAATATTGCTACAAAAGCAGTTGCAGGAGAAGTTGTAGACGGACCATTTCGATCTGCGCAAGCAACTGTAGCTGAAAGTGGTTTGCAAGACAAAGTAGACGTTCGTAAAGGTAATGGATTAGCTGTTATTACACCGGGAGAGGTAGATGTTATTACGATCGCTGGAATGGGTGGAGCGTTAATTCGTGACATTTTAGAAAGTGGTAAAGAAAAATTAGAAGGTGTAACACGTCTAATCTTACAGCCGAATATTGCTGCGCACCATATTCGTGAATGGTTTATTGAAAATGGGTGGGAGCTGATCCATGAAAAAATCATAAAAGAAGACGGGAAAATTTATGAGATTTTAGTTGGGGAACGAGGAAATATTGCAGCACCTTACTCAGATAATAAACAAGCTGAATTATTTATGGGTCCATTTTTAATGAAAGAAAAAAGTGAAGCTTTTGTGGAAAAGTGGGAAGGAGAATTGAAAAACTTCCAAAATATTTTAAAACAGTTAGAACGTGCGGCAGAATCTGAAGAAACACAGGCGAAGCGTGCAGAAGTAGACGCGAAAATGAAAATGATAGGGGAGGTTTTATCATGAGTAAAATTCCGAATGGTCATGAAATTATTTCTTTATTTGAAAGTATGTATCCGAAGCATTTAGCGATGGAAGGGGATAAGATCGGCCTGCAGATTGGGGCACTTAATAAACCTGTACAGCACGTACTAATCGCGTTAGATGTAACGGAGGAAGTTGTGGACGAGGCGATCCAATTAGGGGCGAATATCATTATAGCGCACCATCCTTTAATCTTTAGTCCATTAAAAGCGATTCATACAGATAAGGCGTACGGAAGAATTATTGAAGCGTGTATTAAAAATGATATTGCGATTTATGCAGCACATACAAATGTAGATATTGCTAAGGGCGGGGTAAATGATTTACTTGCTGATGCGTTAGGACTACAAAATACAGAAGTATTAGTTCCTACATATGCAGAAGAAATGAAAAAAATTGTTGTATTTGTTCCGGTAACTCATGCAGAAGAAGTGCGCAAAGCTCTTGGAGATGCGGATGCAGGTCATATCGGTAATTATAGCCACTGTACGTTCGGTAGTGAAGGGATGGGTACGTTTATCCCTCAAGAAGGTACAAACCCTTATATCGGTGAAACTGGACAGTTAGAACGTGTGGACGAGGTGCGTATCGAAACGATTATTCCAGCTTCATTACAAAGAAAAGTTATTAAAGCGATGTTGGCAGCCCATCCATACGAAGAAGTGGCGTATGATGTATATCCTCTTGATAATAAAGGGGAAACATTAGGACTTGGTAAAATAGGGTATTTACAAGAAGAAATGACGCTTGAACAGTTCGCTTTACATGTGAAACAATCATTACATGTAAAGGGCGCGAGAGTCGTTGGGAAGTTAGATGATACAGTGCGTAAAGTAGCTGTCCTTGGTGGTGACGGTAATAAATATATAAACCAAGCGAAATTTAAAGGAGCAGATGTATATGTAACAGGTGACATGTATTATCATGTTGCTCATGATGCGATGATGCTTGGTTTAAATATAGTTGACCCGGGGCATAACGTTGAAAAGGTAATGAAGCAGGGTGTGCAAAAGCAATTGCAAGAAAAAATGGATGCAAAGAAATTCAATGTACACATTCATGCTTCGCAGTTACATACAGATCCGTTTACATTTGTATAAGTAAAATAAAAAACCGTTGCTCATATAGGCAACGGTTTTTATTATTGTTCTTTTTTCACTTTTACACGAGGTAATATCTTTTGAAGTGGTACTTTTCGAATTCTTTCCCATGTAGCTGGATTCATTGGGTCATATTGCTCTAAGAAAGCAATAACTTCTTTTGTAATTGGCGTTGGAGTAGAAGCACCTGCTGTAACAGCTACGTTTTCTACACCTTGTAGCCATTCTAATTGGATTTCACCTACGTCTGCAACGCGGTATGCTTTCGTACCAGCGATTTCTTGTGATACTTGTGCTAAACGGTTTGAGTTGTTACTTTTCGGATCACCGACAACAATTGTTAAATCTGCAACATCAGCTTGTTTAGCGACAGCTTCTTGGCGAACTTGAGTTGCTAAACAAATTTCCTTGTGGAATTCTGCTGTTGGGAATTTTTTCTGAATGTCTTCCATTAAATGTTGAACATCCCATTGACTCATTGTTGTTTGATTCGTAACTAAAATTTTATCCGTTGGAATTTCTAGTGTTTTTAAATCATCAGCTCTTTCGATAAGATGAACGATATCAGGTGCGATACCAACTGCGCCTTCTGGTTCTGGATGATTTTTTTTGCCGATATAAATGACATGGTATCCTTCAGCTTTCTTTGCTTCGATAAGGTCATGTGTTTTTGTAACATCTGGACAAGTTGCATCAATTGTCGTTAAACCTTTTCTTTTGCACGTTGTTTAACTTCTGGAGAAACACCGTGTGCAGTAAAAATAACAGTACCAGAATCGATTTTATCTAAAATTTCTAATCGACTTGGACCGTCTAATGTAATGATGCCATCCTCTTCGAAAGCATCTGTGACATGCTTATTGTGAACAATCATACCTAAAATATAAATGGGTCTCGGTAATGATTTATCTAATGCGGCGTTACGTGCAATAACCATTGCGTCAACAACACCGTAGCAATAACCACGAGGGGAAATTTTAACAATCTTCATGTGAGTAATCCTCTCCTTCTAAACAAGGGATACTTTTGTGCATAGTCCATTACATTATAAAGGAGGAGTGGATAGAAAACAAAGGATTGTTACACATATAGTTTTGGTTTTGTTGCTGATTGTTGAACCGGTTCTTTCGGAACCTCTTTTTCTATTACAGGTTCAAGCACTATTTTTTTTCGTTTTCGTTTCCTTTTTGGAGGAGGTGGAGTTGCTACCTCAACCTGTTCTGTTGCGTCTTCAGTTTGATTTTCCTCCGTGCTTTTTCCAGAGGTGAGGATTTTAACAATGCTTGGTAGACTACGCATAATTGGACCGTATTGCTCGACAACAGGCCCTACAGATTGAACAACTTGGGATACTTTTTCGATATTATTTATCATATTAGTTGGGTTCGAAATTAAATTTGAAAAAAAACTACCGATGCCGCTGCTAGATGCCGCTGCAGTTGTAGCTGACGCAGCACCACGTGTATCATTTGATTCATACATTTGAGGTGGTATCATCTGTTGAGGATATTGCTGCATGTATGGTTGATATTGTTGTGTATATTGTTGTTGGTATGGCTGTTGCTGTTGATATTGGTGCGGCGGTTGTTGGTGCATCATCGGTGGCCCTTCCATTTGTCGATAAGGAGGGACCATTTGCATGAAAGGTTCGGTTGGATCGTGTTTTTTAAAGAGTTTAGCAAGGAAACCTTTCTTTTTTTGAGCCATCGGTGGTAGTTGTGGAATCGGATATGGTGTGTAAGATTGTTGTCCTCGATTCGGATACATTTGTCTTATAGGGGATTTCGGAAACATGTGGGAAATCCTCCTTTCTTCAGTTAGGTATATACACATACAATATGCAATGAAAGGGAAGAAGGTTAGTTTTTGAAGTAAAAACCTAAACTAAAGATGGATTTTACTTGTAGATTTCGATATAATGTAGACTTGACTTGATTTGTGCGCGCAGTAGAAATTTTAGAAAGAAGGTGTAACTTATGACACTACAAACTTTTACACAGTATGATTTTAAACCATTTTTAATAGATGCAGTTCGTGAACTACGCTTTTCGGAGCCGACAGGAATTCAACAGAAAATTTTCCCGGTTGTGAAAAAAGGTGTGAGTGTAATTGGACAATCCCAAACAGGTTCTGGGAAAACACATGCATACTTACTTCCTACATTAAACAGAATTGATGCAAGTCGTGAAGAAGTACAACTTGTTATTACAGCGCCTACTCGTGAGTTAGCACAACAAATTTACGAAGAAATCGTGAAATTAACAAAGTTCTGTGCAGAAGATCAAATGATTACAGCACGTTGTTTAATTGGTGGAACTGATAAACAACGATCAATTGAAAAGTTGAAAAAACAACCTCATATTGTAGTTGGAACACCAGGACGTATTAAAGACTTAGTAGAAGAAAAAGCGCTATTTGTTTATAAAGCAAATACTATTATTGTCGATGAAGCAGATTTAATGCTTGATATGGGATTCATTCAAGATGTAGATAAAATTGCAGGACGTATGCCTAAAAACTTACAAATGCTAGTTTTCTCTGCAACAATTCCTCAAAAATTAAAACCATTTTTGAAGAAATATATGGAGAATCCAGAGCATATTCATATTAATCCGAAACAAGTTGCGGCTGGAAATATTGAGCATTATTTAGTGCCTTCTAGACATCGTAATAAAATTGATTTAGTGAACAAGATGTTGCTTCAATTTAAGCCGTATTTAGCAATTGTCTTCACTAACACGAAGAAAATGGCAGACCAAGTTGCTGATGGATTAACAGAGCGTGGCTTAAAAGTTGGACGAATTCACGGAGATTTATCACCACGTGATCGTAAAAGAATGATGAAACAAATTCGTGATCTTGAATTCCAATATATTGTTGCGACTGATTTAGCAGCACGCGGTATTGATATTGAAGGAATTAGTCATGTTATTAACTATGAACTTCCATCAGATTTAGATTTCTTCGTTCACCGTGTTGGAAGAACTGCACGTGCGGGTCATTCAGGTATTGCAGTGACAATTTATGATCCAGCAAATGAAGAAGCGTTAGATAGTTTGGAAAAACAACGTCATATCGAGTTTAAGCATGTAGATTTACGCGGAGATGAGTGGGCGGATTTAGGTGACCGTCGTCGTCGTAAGAGCCGTAAAAAACCAAATGATGGGCTAGATGTTATGGCAACAAAGGTTGTTAAAAAGCCTAAGAAAGTAAAACCAAACTATAAACGAAAACTTGCAACAGAACGTGATAAAGTTAAGAGAAAATATAGCAATAAAAAAAGATAAGGGATTTTCCCTTATCTTTTTTTATCACGCTATTTGTGAGAGCATGTATTCAGTAAGGATAGAAAAATATTGATTAAAGTTTCGCCTAATCCAGTTAAGTTAAATATAGAGTATAGCTTGTTTAAATAGTCATATAAATTTGTGTAGTTCCTTTTTTGCGAACAAACAATTCACTACATGTTTCTACAAATTATGCTATCATTATATCTATTGTATATTGAAGAGGTGATTGTATGTTAAAGATTGGATCTCATGTTTCAATGAGTGGTAAGAAGATGTTATTAGCAGCAAGTGAAGAGGCTGTTTCGTACGGTGCAACAACGTTCATGATTTATACAGGTGCACCGCAAAATACACGAAGAAAACCAATTGAAGAATTGAATATAGAAGCAGGAAGAAAACATATGGAACTGAACGGTATTGAAGAAATTATCGTCCATGCTCCCTATATTATTAATGTTGGGAATACGACGAAACCTGAGACGTTTCAATTAGGTGTTGACTTCCTTCGTATGGAAATTGAAAGAACGGCAGCGTTAGGTGTGGCGAGACAAATTGTTCTTCACCCAGGAGCTCACGTTGGTGCAGGAGCAGATGCTGGTATTCAACAAATTATTAAAGGGCTTAATGAAGTAATAACGCCAGAACAAACGGTTAATATTGCGCTAGAAACAATGGCAGGAAAAGGAACGGAGTGCGGTCGTAGCTTCGAAGAAATTGCGAAAATTATTGATGGCGTAAAATATAATGAAAAGTTATCTGTATGTTTTGATACGTGTCATACACACGATGCAGGCTATGATATTGTAAATGATTTTGACGGTGTATTAAACGAATTTGATAAGATTGTTGGAATAGACCGTTTACAAGTACTTCATATTAACGATAGCAAAAATGTACGCGGAGCCGGAAAAGACCGTCATGAGAATATTGGTTTTGGTCATATTGGATATAAGGCGCTACATCATATTGTGCATCACCCACAACTTACAAATGTACCAAAAATTCTTGAAACGCCGTATGTAGGTGAAGATAAAAAAGACAAGAAGCCACCATATAAATTAGAAATCGAAATGCTGAAGAATGGTACTTTTGATGAAGGGATTCTTGAAAAAATTAAAGCACAATAAGGAGGGGGTTTTCCCCTCCTTATTTTAATAGTTGCTGAAATAAAGTATTTACTTGTTGGGCAGTGGCAGGAGAAGTTACCTTTGCGATTTGTTTTAAGAGATCTAGTCGCTCGTTGTTATCGTAAATGTTAATGTTTTTTCCTTTCATAAGCAAAACAATTTGATCAGCTTGTGCGGGTGTAATTGGAACGTCATATTCTTTGCTATATTTTAATAGCTCTTTTGTAGAAATATGGTTTAATTTTTTATTAACAATTTGTTTGATGAGGTTCATCGTGTTGTCCTCCTTCACGCGTTCTACTATCGAAATATATGTGCGCATAGCTTGTATATATTCTTATAGAGTTTCGTTTTTTCCATGTGAAAAAGAAGCTTATGCTATAATATAAGAACAAAACTATAGATAAAGAGTATAAGGAGGACTTATGGAAAAAAAGCAACATCGAAAAGAAAGTGTTATTCATCTTATATATCGCTTAGTTATGATTCTCTTTGGAGCAGCGTGTGCGGCGGTAGCGATTGAACTATTTTTAATGCCAAATAAAATTATTGATGGTGGAATTATTGGTGTTTCTCTTATATTAGATTATCTTACTCCTAATATTTGGTGGTTAAGTTTTTCTACTTTAGTTGTTATCCTTAACATTCCGTTTATGTACTCGGGTTATAAACAAATTGGAAAAACATTCATGTTATCTTCTGCGTTCGGAATCGTTGCTTTAGCATTTATTGAATCGACGTTGCACGCTGTCCCGCCATTTACAACTGAGCCAATTTTAGCAACAGTTTTTGGAGGGCTTATTTTAGGTCTGGGTGTAGGGCTTGTTATTCGCCATGGTGGATCAATGGACGGAACAGAAATTATGGGGATTTTATTAACGAAGAAATTACCTTTCTCTGTTGGTGAATTTGTAATGTTTGTGAATTTATTCATTTTTGCATGGGCAGCATTTGTATTTGGTGTTGAACAGGCGATGTATTCTGTTATGACGTACTATATCGCATTCAAAACAATTGATACAGTAATTCAAGGATTAGACGAAACGAAAGCGGTTTTAATAGTGTCAGATCAATATGAAGAAGTATCAAATGCAATTTTACACCGCCTTGGCCGTGGAACAACAAAACTTGTTGCTAAAGGTGGCTATACAGATAAAGAAAAAGAAGTTATTTATGCAGTTGTAACGCGTCTTGAAGTGACGAAGTTAAAGTCGATTGTGCATGAAATTGATGAAAATGCCTTTGTTACGATTATGAGTACGCAAGAGACGAATGGCGGTAAGTTTAAATCAGCGATTCACTAAAAAATTAATTATAATATTTTTTGAAAGCAGAGAAATTTTCTCTGCTTTTTGTTATAATAGTAAGGTTTCTGGAAATAAGGAATATATTTTGGGCAGATTGGTTTACAACTATAATAAGCTGTACTATAATTCAAATAGAGATAAATCGGAATCATTCTGAATTAAAATAGGTGATGTGTAATGAATAATATATTAGAAATAGAAGGACTTACGTTTCGGTATGAAGATCGAAATGTGTTAGAAGATATTAATTTGCAAGTTCCGAAGGGAGCTTTTTTAGGTTTAGTTGGACCGAATGGTTCAGGGAAATCGACTTTACTTAAATGTTTATTGGGTGTTTTAAAGCCGAAGCAAGGAAGTATTAGATTGTTTGGCATTGATAGTAAAAAGTTTAAAGAGTGGAATAAAGTTGGTTATGTATCTCAAAAGGCAAATAGCTTTAACTCAGGTTTCCCGGCGACTGTTTTTGAAGTTGTTTCAATGGGGCTTGTTTCCAAAAAAGGTCTTTTTCGCTTCTTTACGAAAGACGATAAGGCGAAAGTAGAAAAAGCGATTGCTGATGTAGGGATGAGCGAGTTTCAAGGTCGCAACATTGGAGAGCTTTCTGGTGGACAACAACAACGTGTATTTATTGCTCGTGCACTTGTAAGTGATCCGGAATTACTTATTTTGGATGAACCTACTGTTGGGATTGATGTGAAAAATGTGGAAAGCTTCTATGAGATACTAGAGGATTTAAACAAAAGGCTAGGGATCACGTTAATTCTTGTTACGCACGATATGGGTGCTGTAACAGAGAAGGTGACGCATGTTGCATGTTTAAATCAGCATCTACATTTCCATGGGAATGTAGAGAAATTCCGAGAGTTAGAAGATGCCGAAATGTCGATTTTATATGGACATCATGTTCATCGCTTAGAACATGAACATGGGCATCACGGGAGGATATAATGATACAGGATTTTTTACAATATGATTTTTTACGTAATTCTTTATACGCTGGTGTTTTAATAGGGCTTGTCGCACCGCTTATCGGCGTGTTCGTTGTAATTCGTCGTATGTCGCTTATTGCAGATGCGTTAAGTCATGTGACGTTATCGGGAATTGCAGCAAGTTTATTACTTGAAAAGACAATCTTTACCGGTGGGTTTTTAAACCCCTTATATATGGGAATGTTTTTTTCAATCGGTGGAGCATTGCTAATTGAAAAATTACGTACTGTATATAAACATTATCAAGAGTTAGCAATTCCGATTATACTTTCAGCAGGAATGGGGATTGGAGTTATCTTCATTTCACTTGCTAATGGATTCAATACGGATTTATTTAGTTATTTATTTGGTAGTGTAAGTGCTGTGACAAGTGCGGATTTAATTATTATTGGTATAGTAGCAATTGTAGTAATTATAACGATTGTTTTATTATACAAAGAGTTGTTTTTACTATCATTTGATGAGGAATACGCTGTATCAACCGGTTTGAGTGCAAAGTGGATTCACTTTATTTTCATTATATTAGTTGCTCTTGTAATTGCGGTATCAATGCGGGTTGTAGGTGTTCTTCTCGTATCATCTTTAATGACGTTACCAGTTGCAGCAAGTATTCGTATTGCAAAAGGATTTAAACAAACAATTTTCTTTTCCATTTTATTTGGTGAAATTGCAGTAATTGGTGGAATGTTTGCTTCGTATCAACTTGATCTAGCACCAGGTGGTACAATTGTTATGATAGCGGTTCTTATTTTAATCGGTGCGATTTTATGGAAGAAGAAAAAAACTGCATAAAGTAGGGATAGGTATGAATCTAACAGAAGCTTTACGCCTAATGAAGGAAAAAGGATATAAACATACGGGGAAAAGGGAAGAGATGCTAAGACTATTCGCGGCACATAATCGTTATTTAACTGCGAAAGACGTTTTAGAGCATATGAAGGATGATTATCCAGGACTTAGTTTCGATACGATTTATCGTAACTTAACGGTATTCGCTGAAATTGGAGTTTTAGAGCAAACGGAATTAAATGGTGAAAAACATTTTCGTTTTACGTGCTCTATTATGGAACATCATCATCATTTTATTTGTTTAGATTGTGGTGGTACGAAAGAGATCACTTCTTGCCCAATGGATTTTATGAATAAAGATTTTAAAGGTTATGAGGTAACGGGACATAAGTTCGAAATATATGGTCGTTGTCCAAAATGTGCAAAATGAGAGAACTCGTCGGTTATTAACTGACGAGTTTTTAATTTAAATGTAAAAAAGGTTGCTCACAAAAATTGTGGGCAACCGTCTTTTTTATTGTTCTTGTTTTTCTTTTTCTTTTTCTTTTTCTCGTTCGGCAGCCATTTCAGCAGCGATTACATCAATTTCTTTTTTCAGTTCTTCTACCATAGTTTCTTCTGGTACCTTACGAACAACTTGCCCTTTACGGAATAATAAACCTTCTCCGCGTGCACCAGCAATACCGATGTCAGCTTCACGAGCTTCACCAGGACCGTTTACAGCGCAGCCAAGTACCGCAACTTTAATTGGAACTTGAAGTGTAGAGATATATTCTTCTACTTCATTAGCGATGCTAATTAGGTCAATTTCAATACGACCACAAGTTGGACAAGAAATAAGTGTTGCGGCATTAGATGCAAGACCGAATGACTTTAATAGTTCACGTGCAACCTTTACTTCTTCCACTGGATCAGCACTTAAAGAAATACGTAGTGTATTTCCGATACCTTTATTTAAAATTGCTCCAAGACCAGCAGCACTTTTTACAGTTCCAGCAAACAAAGTTCCTGATTCTGTAATACCTAAATGTAATGGATAATCAAAAGCACGAGCGGCTTTTTCGTATGCTTCAATTGCTAAGTTAACATCAGAGGCTTTCATTGATACGATAATATCGTGGAAATCTAAGTCCTCTAAAATTTTAATATGGTGCAGTGCACTCTCGACCATACCATCAGCAGTTGGGTATCCATATTTTTCTAAAATGTGACGTTCTAATGAACCTGCATTTACGCCGATACGGATTGGAATGCCGCGCTCTTTCGCTGCGTTTACAACAGCTTCTACTTTATGGCGACGTCCAATATTACCTGGATTGATACGTACTTTATCAATGCCGCCTTCTATTGCTTTTAAAGCAAGGCGATAATCAAAATGAATATCAGCAACAAGTGGAATGTTGATTTGTTTTTTAATATCAGCAATAGCATTTGCTGCGCGTTCGTCTGGAACAGCAACACGAACGACTTGACAGCCTGCTTCTTCTAAACGTTTAATTTCAGCAACTGTAGCCTCAACATCATGTGTTTTTGTTGTCGTCATACTTTGTATAATTAATTCATTGTTACCGCCAATTGTTAAATTACCGACTTTAACTGGACGTGTTTTTGTACGATGAGTCATTTCATTCACGAGTAGATCGCTCTCCTTATAAAAGAAGTTTCTTATTTTAGTCCCTTACATCAATGATAGTATGTGTGAGAAAGGGCTATAGAAACCAAAGTACTCGGTTTCACTTTTACTATTGTATCAGCGCCTTTATGTAATTGACAAGGATTAAGTGATGGCTTATTGATATAACGGGAATTTATAAGACTTTCCAACTTGGATTTTTGTAGCAGATGTATTTTTATTTAATTGTTTAAAATCATCAATTACTTTTTCAATAGAAGGAATTTTTTTCTTATTGATCGCTTCTGTAATAGAAAGGACTGTATCCCCAGTTTTTACTTCAATTGCTTTATAAGCTGTATCCGTTTCTTTTTCTGTTTCTTTCTCGTTATTTTGCTTTGTATCTGTATTTTCTTTTTTTATCGTTTCGGCAGCTGTTGTTTTTTTGTATGAACTTAACATCGGTAAAGTACCGATTTTAATGTCGTAATAAAATATATAGCCGAGGACAAGCACGAATAAGAGTACACCTAATCTCTTCATATCCTTCACTCCTTTGCTAGGAATATATGCTTGTCCAAAAAAAAAATGCCTATTTAGGCATTTTTTTATAGTTCTTGTTTATCTTTTGGTTTTGGAACTTCTTTAATTGTTAAGTATAGAACGATTAAAACAACTGCAATGTAAATGAATGTTGCTCCAGGTACGTTTATTTTGAATAAATCCATAACCATAAAGAAGATTGTTGGAATTGTGTAGCTGTAAGCAGTTAACGTCCAAACTTGTTTATAAGATAATTTGCGTTGACCGCTCATTGCAGAACCGATGAAGGCAAGTAATGTAACTCCTACAAAGGTAATAAATAATTGGAACAAGTACAGTAAGAACCCAATAACGAATAGTAAGATTGGATAAATACTGTCAAATAACGAAATGAAATCTTGTAAATCTTTCTTTTCAAGAGATGCACCTAATAAGTCATTATAAGAGTATGTTTGTGTTTGGCCATTTCCCATGGAGACTACTTTATCCTTTAAAACGAATAAACCTGTTTTATTTTGATATTTTTCTAAGTCTGTTGAATTTGGATCAAATACGAAAAGGGCATTTCCATCTTCTTTTTCGATAGGTTGGTCAATATCAGCTGTTAGTTCGCCATTTTCAATTTTGAAATCAGGTAAATCTTTTTCAATCACTTTATTTACCATGTTAACACCATCTTGAATAACGCTACCGTACAAGAAAGTTCTTGGAATAGTAGTGATTAGGCAAAGAAGCATAATATACAAAATGGTTTTACCGATTTTTTGAAAACGGAAAAGCGCCATATCTTTAGGCGAATATACGCTTTTTGCTAGCTGTGTAAAAATGGACATAGATTCACTTCCTTTATGTATGTATAAAATCATTGTAACGTACGAATCTAGAGAAGCTCAAGATATATTATATTTACATATAGTAGAAAGGACTAAATTTCTTCTTACTTAATTTTCTTCTTTTAGGAGAGAAAAATACAATTGACACTTTTCTTTTGTATATGGTAAATTTATCTTACATTTCTCAAACGATATATCCGATGGGAATTTAGTTATTTTTAATGTTACATACATAATTGTGGACCCTTAGCTCAGCTGGTTAGAGCAGACGGCTCATAACCGTCCGGTCGTAGGTTCGAGTCCTACAGGGTCCATATCCATTTCGCATGTTTATTATGTCGGCAGGAAGCTTCCTTGTAGAAGGAAGCTTTTTTTACGGAATATATGAGCATTTTAATTGAAAAGAAGTGGGAATTTTGCTACTTTAATGATAGCAAGACAATGTGATTTATTTGTTTGCACCCTATGGCAATTAGGGTAGAATGAAGTTGTATGTCACATATGTAGTGACAATACATAAACCGGGAGGAATATAACAATGGCAAAACACGAATTACCAAATTTACCTTATGCGTATGATGCTTTAGAACCTCACTTTGATAAAGAAACAATGAACATCCATCATACAAAACATCACAACACGTATATTACAAACTTAAACGCTGCTTTAGAAGGTCATGCAGAATTAGCTGACAAAAGCGTTGAAGAATTAGTAACAAACTTAAACGAAGTACCTGAAGCAATCCGTACAGCAGTACGTAACAATGGTGGCGGACATGCTAACCATACATTCTTCTGGACAATCCTATCTCCAAACGGCGGAGGACAACCAGTAGGCGAACTTGCAACTGCGATTGAAGCGAAATTCGGTAGCTTCGATACATTCAAAGAAGAATTTGCAAAAGCTGGCGCAACTCGCTTCGGTTCAGGTTGGGCTTGGTTAGTAGTAAACAATGGTGAGTTAGAAGTAACAAGCACTCCAAACCAAGATTCTCCTCTAACTGAAGGTAAAACTCCAGTTATCGGTTTAGATGTTTGGGAGCATGCTTACTACTTAAATTACCAAAACCGTCGTCCTGACTACATCGGTGCATTCTGGAACGTTGTAGATTGGAACGTTGCTGAAAAACTTTACCAAGAAGCAAAATAATTAAAGTTAATACAGCTAGAAAAAAGCTAGGAGTTTTCTCTTAGCTTTTTTCTATGCTCTCCTTTTACATAATTGAGCTTGTCTTTGGAAGACTAGAACATGAAGTAAAGGAGAGTTGTGTATGAAGTGGAAACATGTAATTGGTGATGTTGAAGTGAATCGTGATTTAGTATTATTGCTCGTTATAGGAGGTTTATACACGCTCGCAATTTCTTTATCGAATACGTTTGTAAACATTTATTTATGGAAGCAAACACAAAATTATGTGAATCTAGGCTTGTATAATTTGGCCAGCGTTGTATTGCAACCTCTAACATTTCTTGTAGGCGGAAAATTAGCGAAACGTATTGATCGTTCGATTTTATTACGAATAGGTGTAGGCACGTTAGCGATTTTTTTTATCGTCGTTTTAGTAGCGGGAAAAAGTGCTTCTCACTATATTTTACTAATGGGAGCTCTTTTGGGAGTTGGTTATGGTTTTTATTGGCTCGCATTTAACTTGTTGACTTTTGAGATTACAGAACCAGAAACAAGAGATTTTTTTAATGGTTTTCTCGGACTTCTTACATCGTTCTCTGGAATGATTGGGCCAATAGCAGCCGGATATACAATTTCACGTATGGAAAAATGGAGTGGTTATACTGTCGTTTTCTTCCTCTCGTTAATGCTATTTGCGATTGCAGTTGTTTTAAGCTTTTTTTTATCAAAGAGAGAATGTGAAGGGCGCTATGAAATTGTACAAGTATTGAAAGAGCGGCGAGTTGATGAAAACTGGGGAAGAATTACACGCGCTCATTTCTTCCAAGGTTTAAGAGAAGGAACGTTTATTTTCGTTATTTCGGTATACGTCTATTTAGCATCTGGTAGCGAGTTAGCACTAGGGAAATATAGTTTAGTGAATTCTGCAGTATCATTTGTATGCTATTATTTAGTTGCCCGCATGTTAAAGAAGGAATGGCGAAAAAAAGCCATTTTACTCGGTGGTATTATTTTATACGCGGTTGTATTTTTAGTTATTTTCAATGTTACATATACGAAATTACTTATTTATGCAGCATGTATTGCGGTTGCATATCCCATTTTACTCGTTCCGTACGGCTCCATGACATACGATGTAATTGGTAGAGCAAAACAGGCGAGAGAATGGCGTGTAGAATATGTAGTGGTCAGGGAATTATGGTTAAATGCTGGAAGAATTTGTTCCATTTTAAGTTTTTTATGTGCTGTTATATTCTTTCCACCTGAAAAAAGTTTACCTTTTTTACTATGTATTTTAGGAGCTGGACATTTTCTTATTTATTTTGCAGTTAAAAATGTCAAATATGATGAGGGAAATGTGAACAAAACCAGCGTTGGAGCACAAGGAACAGCGCAGAATCAAACTGAACCAGAAGGTTAACTTATCGTGTGTTTTATGCTAGAATAGAAAAAGATGTAAGACAGCAGTGAGGACACCTGTATGAAGGTGTCCCTTTCACATTACATAGCTGTTGGTAGAGGG
This sequence comes from Bacillus sp. CDB3, assembly GCF_002081505.1. Taxonomy (NCBI): domain Bacteria; kingdom Bacillati; phylum Bacillota; class Bacilli; order Caryophanales; family Bacillaceae; genus Bacillus; species Bacillus sp. CDB3. Next base: position 85,221 of record NZ_ALBR01000011.1, read on the forward strand.
GGTTTGTATGAGCAAGAAGCAGAAAAAGAACCAGACAAAGACAAAGACCCACGTTCCCTTTCGGTTAAACGTGTTGTTTTTTTGCGTGTTTTTAATGTTCTCCGCGGTTATTGTAAGGCTTGGATACGTACAAATTGTTCGTGGTGAGGAATATAAAAATGAAGTTGAGAAGAAAGAAAATTCAACGATAAGTAATCCTGTACCGCGTGGGAAAATATTTGATCGTAATGGAGAAGCGGTCGTAGATAATGAGCCTATTCGTACAATTACATTTACAAAAATGAAGGGATCAACTGCAGCAGATCGCTTAGAAACGGCGAAAAAGTTAGCAGATTTAATTGAGGTCCCAACAGATAAGTTAACGGATCGCGATAAAAAAGATTATTGGCTTGCTTTACATAAAGAAGAAGCAGAAGCAAAAATCTCAAAAAAAGATCGTGAAGAGTTTAAAACGAATAAAATTGACGATAAAGAACTAGATGAACGTCAACGAAGCCATGTAACAGAAGAAGAGATTAATCAACTGTCAGCAAAAGATTTAGAAATATTGGCGATCAAAAGTAAGATGGAAAGCGGATATGCAATGACGCCGCAAATCGTTAAAAAAGGTGCAACAGAAGAAGAATACGCGATTATTAGTGAAAATTTGGCGAAATTGCCAGGCGTAGATACAAATGTCGACTGGGAACGAAAATATAAGTATGATGATATGTTCCGAAGTGTACTTGGTGGTGTAACGACTTCTGATGAAGGGTTACCGAGAGAGCGATTAGATTACTATCTTGTTCGCGATTATAATCGTAACGATCGCGTAGGAAAAAGTTACCTTGAGCAACAATATGAAGATAGCTTACATGGCACAAAAGCTGAAGTTAGAAATGTTACAGATAAAGATGGTAATATTTTAGAAACTATTAATGTGTCACAAGGACAACGAGGTAACGACCTGAATTTAACAATCGATATGGAATTACAAAAGCGCGTAGAAGAAATTCTTGCGAAAAACTTAATGAGATTTAAAGGGGGAGAACCTCTTTTAGACCGTGCATTCGTTGTAATGATGAACCCGAAAAATGGTGAGGTTTTATCTATGGCGGGGAAACAATTAGTGAATGAGGGCGGCGAAACGAAAGTAAAAGATTTCGCATTAGGAACGATGACAAGTTCTTATCCGATGGGTTCAACTGTAAAAGGTGCGACAGTACTTACGGGATATCAAACTGGTGCAATTCAACCTGGATCCGTACTATTAGATGAACCGATTAAATTAAAAGGGACACCTACGAAGTCATCTTGGAAACAGATGGGGTATATTAATGACCTTACAGCGTTAAAACAGTCTTCAAACGTTTATATGTTTAAAACAGCGATGAATATCGCTGGGGTTCCATACGTACGAGGCGGTACTTTAGATATCCCGCAAAAAGCATTTGATACGATGCGTTATTATTTTGGTCAGTTTGGGCTTGGTGTAAAAACAGGTATTGATTTACCAAATGAAACGGCTGGTCAAATGGGTAGAGGAAATCAACCAGGTTTCTTATTAGATTTAGCAATCGGACAGTATGATACGTATACACCGCTTCAATTAGCGCAATATATTTCGACGATTGCAAATGGTGGATATCGTATGCAACCTCAAGTTGTAAAGGAAATTCGTGAGCCATCGGCGAAGCCAGAGGAAGTTGGAAAAGTTGTTCAATCCATGGAACCGAAAGTATTAAATCGCGTTGATATGCCTGAATCGCAAATTAAACGTGTTCAAGAAGGATTTAGACAAGTGTATAACGATTCAGGTGGTACAGCTACGAAATACTTTGCAGGCGCACCATATAAAGCTGCTGGGAAAACAGGTACAGCTCAAACTGTATATGGCGGAGATAAAGAGATTGGTAGAAATGCAAAAGGTGAGCGTATTGAAACATATAACTTAACATTAGTAGGTTATGCGCCACTTGAAGACCCTGAAGTAGCATTTTCTGTTGTTGTGCCATGGGTACATGATGATAAAACAGGAATTAATGGATATATCGGTCGTGAAATTATGGACGCTTACTATGATTTGAAAAACAAGCATTAACTGGTGAAGCTCCAAAAGATGAAAAAGAGAAAAAAAGTAATACACAAGATGATAGAAATAAAAAGACTAAGTAAAAACGCACACTATCTAGAAAGATAGTGTGCTTTTTTTTTATGCTTTTATGCATATGGTTTAGTAAATGTGGACAAGCGTAAAATGTTGAAGAAACATGTAGTTTCAAAAAAGATGAACGTAACAAGATTGGTGCATACGCTTTAAATTCGTCTTATGTGCTAGGAGATAGCATTTGTATGGATGATTAGAAAATTTACTGCATCTAAAGTGCAAAAATGAAACTCAAGTTTGTGTATACAGTTGTTTTTGTGGAACTTTACAAAACTTTTACAAACAATTAAAACCGAATTAATAGTTTAGCAGTATTCTTATATCTGTAATCCTGTTATTTCCGGTTACTTCTAGGAGGAAGAACACGTGAAATGGATGAGTGTATCGATTAAGGTTTTGACATTATCGGCATGTATTCTTTTTTATAACATGTCTACTGCATTCGCTACAAATGAAATGGGAGAAGTGAGAGTTGATGGATCCTCAACGGTTTTTCCTATTATAGAGGCAGTAGCAGAAGAATATACAAAGGCTCATCCAAACGTGAAAATTTCTATTAGTATTTCTGGGACAGGAGGAGGATTTAATCGCTTCAGTAAAGGAGAAGTAGATATAAACAATGCTTCGAGAGTGATGAAGCGTGTAGAAGAAAATGCAATGAAGAAAAACTCCATTCAATTTACGCCATTTGAGGTTGCTTATGATGGTCTTACGATTGTTGTGAATCGTCAAAATACGTGGGTAAACAATATAACGATAGACGAGTTACGTCTACTATGGGGTGAAGATGGAAGTTCAAAACGATGGTCGCAAATTCATTCATCATGGCCACGTGAACAAATTAAATTTTATGCGCCAGGCGTAGACTCTGGTACTTATGATTATTTTCAAAATGTTGTCTTACAAAATAGTCGCCTTGTAAAAACGGTCTCTTTGTCTGAAGACGATCAAGTGATTATGCAAGGGGTAATGAATGATAAAAATGCCATTGCTTTTGTAGGATATGCTTATTATATGGCTAACCAAGATAAGGTGAAAGCAATAAAGGTGAATGGTGTATTTCCAACGAAAGAGACCATTCAGTCAGGTGCGTATAAGCCTTTAGCTAGACCGCTATTTGCTTATGTAAATGATGCATCTATCCGAAATAAAATGAATGTAGCAAATTATGTTGAGTTTATGATTAAACATGTTGGCAACCTCGCTGAAGAGGTTGGATATGTAAAATTGCCAAAAGAAAAATACAATGAACAGCTGCGGATGTTAACAGAAATAAAAAGGTAATGTCAGGGTGGAAAGGGGTTTTCATCTTTGGCTCATAATGACAAAAGTCAAATTACATTTTCTGTACAACATTTGATTGAGAGAAATACAAATAGAAGAAAAAAAGCGCAGCGAATCAATCGAATAGTTCCGTTATTACTAAGAATAATTGCTAGCGTGTCTATAGTGACGACACTTGGAATTATTATTACGTTGGCTAATGAAACAATCATGTTTTTTCAAAAAATATCATTATACTCCTTTTTGACGGAGCAAGAATGGTTACCTTTTTTTGAAGATCCTAAATTCGGTATATTACCACTTATATGTGGAACAATTCTTGTAACAGCAATTGCTATGGTTGTAGCAATTCCTATCGGTTTAGGGTGTGCCGTATTTTTGAGCGAATATGCTTCAAATGGTGCTCGGAAAATATTAAAACCGTTGTTAGAGCTACTAGCAGGTATCCCAACAATTGTATATGGTTTTTTCGCATTAACAGTTGTTACGCCACTTTTACAACGGATCATACCAGATTTGCAGTTTTTTAATGCTATTAGCCCAGGCATTGTGATTGGATTTATGATGGTACCTACGGTTGCCTCGCTTTCTGAAGATGCAATGAGAGCTGTAGCGAAAGGAATTAAAGAAGCTTCACTAGGGCTAGGAGCAACTCGTTTTGAGATGGTAAAACAAATAGTATTTCCATCGGCTTTTACGGGCATTATGGCAGCGATTATATTGGCAGCTTCTCGGGCGATTGGTGAAACAATGATTGTTGTTATTGCAGCTGGATCAACACCTAATGTATCGATAGATCCGACTCATTCCATTCAAACATTAACAGCTTATATTGTACAAGTGAGTTTAGGGGATGCTCCGCATGGAACGCTTACTTATTACAGCATGTATGCTGTAGGTGCGACATTATTCATGTTTACTTTTATTATGAACATCATTTCGCAGTATATTATGCGCCGTTTTAGGAGGGGGACATAATATGCGAATGTTAGATCATAAAAAAATACAAGAAAATATGGCATCACGTTTTTTAAAAGATAGAATTTACAAATCATTATTTTATATAGCAATTTTGTTTTCAATCGTAATTCTGTTTATTTTATTGTTTCAAATTTTTGAAAAAGGTATGAGTTATCTTTCAATAGATTTTTTTACAAACTTTGCTTCACGTAATCCGAAAGAAGCTGGGATTGCTGCTGCTTTGTCAGGAACAATATTATTTATGAGTATTGTTATACCGGTCTCTTTTATATTTGGGGTCGGAACAGCTCTTTATTTAGAGCATTATGCGAAAGAGTCCGTTTTTAAAAAATTAATAGAATTGAATAATCAAACATTAGCGGGGGTACCTTCCGTTGTGTTTGGTTTACTCGGATTAACTATTTTCGTATACGCCCTCCATTTGGGAGAGAGTATACTCGCAGCGGCACTGACGATGAGTTTACTCGTCTTACCAACAGTTGTTGTGGCTAGCCAAGAAGCGATTCGATCTGTACCAAGTTCCTTATTAGAAGCTTCTTACGGATTAGGTGCTACGAAATGGCAAACGATGTATCAAATTGTACTGCCAGTAGCTTTGCCAGGGATTTTAACAGGATGTACGTTAGCGATATCGAGAGCAATCGGAGAAGCAGCACCGTTGTTAGTTATTGGGGCACTTGCATTTGCAAATTATGTTCCGTTTAGTATGTTCGATAGATTTACGGTTTTACCAATTCAAATTTTTAATTGGATGAGTAGACCACAAGAGGAATTTCAGTATGTAGCAGCAGCTGGGATGATTGTTTTGCTAGGATTACTGCTCTTTATAAATATATTTGTCTTATGGTTACGAAATCGAAAATAAGTTGGAAGTGGATGAAAGGGGAATTCAAATGGTAGCAACAGTAGTAAATGTACAGGTGAAAAATGAGAAGAAGATTGAGACAGCACCAAAAAAAGTAGTGTTTGATACGAAAAATTTAAATTTATGGTACGGAGAAGACCATGCTTTAAAAGATATCAACTTAAGTATTCATGAGAATGAAGTAACAGCGATTATCGGTCCAAGTGGTTGCGGGAAATCAACATACTTAAAAACGTTAAATCGTATGGTAGAGTTAGTACCTATCGTTCGAACTACGGGAGTTATCGAATATAGAGAACGAAATATATTCGATAAAGCATATCCCGTTGAAGAATTACGTACGCATGTGGGTATGGTATTCCAAAAGCCAAATCCATTCCCGAAATCTATTTATGAAAATGTAGCATATGGACCGAAAATTCATGGTGTTCGTGACAAAAAAACACTTGATGAAATCGTTGAAAAAAGCTTGCGCGGAGCAGCCATTTGGGATGAGTTAAAAGATCGTTTGCACGATAATGCATATGGTTTATCTGGTGGGCAGCAACAACGTCTATGTATTGCACGCTGCTTAGCGATTGAGCCAGACGTAATTTTAATGGATGAACCAACATCAGCGTTAGATCCAATTTCAACATTAAAAGTAGAAGAACTAATTCAGGAGTTAAAGAAAGATTTTAGTATTGTTATTGTAACGCACAACATGCAACAAGCAGCACGTATTTCAGATAAAACTGCCTTCTTCTTAAGTGGAGAAGTTGTGGAATATACAGATACAAATAAATTATTTACAACACCTGCAGATAAGCGAACAGAAGACTACATTACAGGACGATTTGGTTGATATCGTTGTAAGGCTAAGAGTAAATGCCCTCTTAATAGAGGGCATTTCTCACTTTCACCTCATTTTAAATAGGGGGAGTAATATTTCTCTTTTCTCAAGGCTTAATAAACGTACAAGAGGCTGGGGAGGGGATTTATATATAATGCACATAATATTGAGGGGGAAGAAGCAATGGTAAGAGAACAGTTTCAATATGATTTAAAGACGTTACAACAAAAGGTAGTTGAACTTGGTGAATTAGCAAGGGAAGCTTTATTGATTGCTATGGAGGGGCTTCACAAAAGAGATGTAGAGAAAGCATTAGAGGTCATTGATGGTGATTATCGCATGGATAATTTAGAAGAAGAAATAAATGACCTTGCACTTATGCTTATTACAAAGCAGCAGCCTGTAGCAAGTGATTTACGAAGAATTTTCATTTCAATTAAAACAGCGACAGATTTAGAACGAATTGCAGATCACGCTGTTAATATTGCGAAATCAACAATTCGTCTTGGAGAAAAAGAAGTGGTTGTTAGCTTGCAGAATCTTGATGAAATGTTTGAGATTGCTCATAAAATGTTAAATTTAGCATTAGAAGCATACGAGCAAGAAAATTTAACTTTTGCTAGACAAATTGCTGAAATGGATGATTCAGTTGATGAAATTTATGGGAAGGCGATTCGTGAATTTATTTCCTCTGTCCCTGGACAACCAGAAGCGATTACACAAATTACACAACTATCCTTTGTTGCAAGATATATTGAGCGTGTAGCAGACCATGTTACCAATATTGCTGAGAATGTATTTTATTTAGTAAAAGGAAAGCATTATTTATTGAATGAGTAGGAAAAGAGTAGGTGATGAGAAATCACCTGCTTTTTTTAGTCAAAACATGACAAAAAAAGCTCGTTGTTTCCTTTAGTTTATGATGATAAGATGTATCATAATTAATGGAAAAATAAGTACATATGTGTTAATTACGTATTATTAAATATTTTGCTAAGTTAATAGTAAGCGCTTTCTTTTTTACTAAGGTTAAAAGGTACATTTATTTATCCCGCTATTTGCGGACAGTAAAATTCCCACCTTAAAATTTAGCTGGAGCAAAGAAGTTAGGTGGGAGTCGGGCGTTTACTGCAGTTAATGAGGGATAAATGATATACATGTGGTATAAGGAGTTCTTGAACATTATATAAGTGGAGGCTGAAGTATATGAAGGGGGTTATTTTAGCTGGAGGAAAGGGAAGACGCCTTAGACCATTAACATGCAATACTCCAAAACCGATGTTACCATTGTTAGAAAAGCCAGTTCTTGAATATAATATTGAATTATTACGTCAGCATGGCATTCGTGAAATTGCAATTACCGTTCAATATATGAGTACAGCTATTAAGCAGTACTTTGGTGATGGTAGTAAATGGGGAGTTAACTTGTATTATTTTGAAGACTCTCCCCCACTTGGAACCGCAGGGAGTATTAAGCAAGCGGAAAGTTTCTTAGATGAAACATTTGTTGTTATTAGTGGGGATGCATTAACTGATTTTCAATTATCAGAAGGAATTGCATTTCATGAACAGAAGAAGAGAATGGTAACGATGTTTGTGAAAGAAGTAGAAAATCCACTCTCATTTGGGTTAGTTGTAACGAATAAAGAACAAGAAATTATACGATATATAGAAAAACCGAGTTGGAATGAGGTAGTTTCTAATGTTGTGAATACAGGTATTTATATAATGGAGCCGGAAATTTTTTCTTACATACCATCCATGGGATTTTTTGATTTCAGTCATGATGTATTTCCATTATTGGCAAATAAAAATACGTTATTTGCATATTTATCAGAAGACTATTGGCTAGATATTGGTACATTTGATCAATATCGGCAAGCTCAATTCGATTTGTTGACGAAAAAATTGAAGGTGCCTATTCCATATACAGAAGTATTACCAATGGTGTGGATGGGAGAAGGCGTAACGATAGGAAAAGGAACGAAAATTCATGGTCCTTCTTTTATTGGAGAAGGAGCAATAATTGGTGCTGGTGCTGTAATTGAACCGTACTCTATTATAGGGAAAAATAGTATCGTTTCAAGTTATTCTCATCTTCAAAAAAGCATCGTTTTTGCAAACGCCCGTATCGGAAAATATTGTGAGTTGCTAGAAACAACAATTGGAGAGCATACAATGGTTGAAGATGATGTTACACTTTTTCAAAAAAGTATCGTAGCGGACCGTTGCCATATAGGGAAAAGTACAGTAATTAAGCAAAAAGGAAAACTATGGCCATATAAGGTGATAGATAGTCATTCAATAGTAGGTTCTGCTGGTGTTCAAGAGAGTGAAAAGGGGGCAGGATGGTTACAAAAAAGCCGGATTGTAGGAAGAGGCAATGTTGAGATTACCCCTCAATTTATTGTGAAAGCCGCAATGGCTTATGGTTCTCTTTTTGTAAAAGGAGAGAGTATATTGATCGGAAGTCAAGAAAATATAGAAACAACGTCCTATAAAAATTTATTCCTCCATGCTATTCATGGTATTGGGATTCATACGATGGAATGTAAAGAAATGAACGAGTCACTTTTTCAGTATGCCATTCATAATTTGAACTGTGCAGGTGGGGTTTTTATTCAAGTAGAAAGTGATAGAGGGATTGTTATAAAGATGTATGGCAGGGATGGAATGTTATCGTATAAGCAGCAAAAAATGATCGAACAACTATATATGTCTGAGTCGTTTCGTTACGTGTGTGAGAAAGAAATGGGGCGAAGTAAGCAGGTTCATGTTTCTTTAAATAATTATATAGAAGCAGTATTAGAACACATTGATATAGAGAAAATACAAAAACAGAAGTTTCATCTTCTTATTAATAAGAGAAATGATATGTTACAACAGTTACTTATTCTCTTTCTGCAAAGGCTTGGGTGCACAGTTACATGGATTTATGCGGGGGAACAAAAAGATCATGTGAAAGCTTTGATGAAATCGAGTAAAGCAAATATGGCGCTTATGTTTTCTGAACAAGGAAATCAATTCGATTTATATGATAATCATAGTAATATTTACCAAGGAACTGATTTTGAAGAAGTAGATATTCCTGATTTATTATTTGAATCAGCAGGTGAAATTTACCCAATGTCTTTGAAATTGGGCGGTTGTTATCTTCTATTTTATATGCATGATGAAAAAAAGTCTTTTCAAATAAGATGGAAGCGAGATATTTTATATCGAATAGGAAAATTATTTGAGTTAATAGCACTGCAGGGAAAAACATTTCTCAGCATAATAGAGCAATCACCTCCGCTCTATTTACTTTGTGATGAAGTTGTGTGTTCGTGGAAGGAAAAAGGGAAAGTAATGCGGAAATTATTGGCTGATATGGAAAGAAAAGAAGACGGGATATTAGAAGGAGTACAGTTCAAATATACAGAAAAAGAGTGGTCTTATATCGTTTCTGACGCAAAACAACCAAAATTTTTAGTGTATTCACATGCTAGAAACCCAGTGATAGCAAGGGAAAACATGAAAAATCTTATAGAAAAAATTAGACAATATCAAAAGGTGTAGAATTTTTATTTTAAAAGTGGTATTATGGTATAGTCTGATTTAAGTTATTAGTACTGGAGGGAAATAAGAATGCGTGTAAATATTACTCTAGCATGTACAGAATGCGGAGATCGTAACTATATCTCAAAGAAAAATAAACGTAACAACGCTGAGCGTATCGAGCTTAAAAAGTATTGCAAGCGTGACAAGAAGTCTACGTTACACCGTGAAACAAAGTAAGCAGTAGGAATATTTTCCTACTGTTTCTTTTTTTTATGCGATTCCTATGTAAAAGTGATACACTATCCTCGTAGAGTAAAGTGTCACTGTAAGGGGGAAAAGTGTGTGAAAGAAGAGAAAATACGTTTACGTAAACAAATAATAGAACGCATGAATTCTTTATCTGAAGAACAGTATACAACTTTATCGGAACAAATTGCAGTTTCGTTGTATGGGCAAAAAGAGTGGATTGAAGCTAGAACAATTGGAATCACTCTCTCGATGGAACATGAAGTGAATACATATCCTATTATCGAAAAAGCTTGGGAAGAAGGAAAGAAAATTGTTGTTCCAAAGTGTAATAAAGGGACAAGAACGATGTCTTTCCGGAAAATTAGTAATTTTGATCAATTAGAAACAGTATATATGAATTTATGTGAACCGATTCCAGCGTTTACGGAAGAAGTGAATGCGTGTGAAATTGATCTTCTTATCGTGCCAGGAGTAGCTTATACAGGGCGAGGGGAACGTATTGGATATGGTGGTGGCTACTATGATCGTTATCTCGTGCATTATAAAGGGAAAACGCTATCATTAGCTTATGATTATCAAATGGTAAAACATATTCCTGTTGAACCATTTGATAAAAATGTAGAAAAAATTATTACAGAAAAAGGAACAATGGTTATAAATGGGCTTGTATAGACAAATAAAAATTGACGAGGCTTTTTCTTCTTGATTATAATAAAATATGTGAACGTTTTCTTATTATAATTTTTTATAGTAAGTAAGCATAGAGGGTGATGAAATGATATCCATTTATGATATTCAACAATTGCTAAAGAAATTTGGTACGATTATTTACACGGGTGATCGAATTGCAGATTTACAATTAATGCAAGATGAATTGCGTGAATTAAATCAATCACAGCTAATCGATCCACAAGACTATCAAACAGCTTTATTTTTATTGAAGCAAGAAATTCAAAAAGAGATAAATAAGAATTAGATAAAGGTAGGTAAGCAACATGGAAGAGAAATGGTTAGTTGGTGTTGATCTTGGTGGTACAACGATTAAATTAGCATTTATTAATGTGTACGGTGAAATTTTACATAAGTGGGAAATCCCTACGAATACAAATGAGCAAGGAAAACATATTACACTTGATGTAGCGAAAGCTATTGATAAAAAGTTAGAAGAGTTAGGTGAATTAAAAAGCAAGTTAATTGGTGTTGGTATGGGAGCTCCTGGTCCTGTACATGTCGCATCTGGAATGATTTATGAAGCGGTTAATTTAGGTTGGAAAAATTATCCATTAAAAGATTTACTAGAAGTAGAAACAGGATTACCTGTTGTGATAGATAATGATGCAAACTTAGCAGCGCTTGGAGAAATGTGGAAAGGTGCTGGTGAAGGAGCAAAAGATTTAATTTGCATGACACTTGGCACGGGTGTTGGTGGCGGTGTAATCGCCAATGGTGAGATTGTACACGGTGTAAGTGGTGCTGCAGGTGAGATTGGACATATTACAGTAGTTACAGAGAATGCTTTCCCATGTAATTGCGGAAAGTCTGGTTGTTTAGAGACAGTAACATCTGCAACGGGTATTGTGCGTGTTGCTATGCAAAAAATACAAGAGACTGATAAAGAGAGTATTTTACGTTCTATGTTAGCAGAAGAAGGGCGTATTACATCAAAAGATGTATTCGAAGCGCATGGACAAGGTGATGAGCTAGCAGGCGAAGTAGTAGAAAAGGTGGCTTCTTATTTAGGATTAGCTGTAGCAAACCTTTCTAGCACATTGAATCCAGAGAAAATTGTTATTGGTGGTGGCGTGTCTAAAGCTGGAGATGCGTTATTAGAACCAATTCAACGCTATTTCGAGCAATATGCTTTCTCACGTGCTGTAAAGAGCACAAAGTTAGCAATTGCGACACTTGGTAATGACGCAGGTGTTATCGGAGGAGCTTGGCTTGTAAAAAAGCACAAATACGAAGCGAAGATGATATAAGTTGTGAAATATGAGAAGAGGAAGGGGGCACCCCTTCCTCTTTTTATGCAAAATCTTGATGAAGAATTCCATGTAAATGAATTAAGCTGTTGGAGGGTACCCATTATATAGAACAGTCATGATTGTAAACCATCCGAAAACGAGTACGGTTGCAATTGCAAAACCGCCCGCGAAAAAGTTCTTTTCGCGAAGTGTTCTAAGCGTAGCAAATACAGCTAACAGAGTGACTAGCGCAAAAATAATAACAAGGCCCATACAATATCCTCCTCTGTCTTCTCATTTCTTACGATGAGTTTTTGAAATATTTACTCTTTTATATTGTACATGTTTTAAAAATGAATGTCGAGATAGCATCCTTTCTTTTCCTAAGAGAAAGAAATGTTGTATCATTGAAAGTAAGTTCAATAACTGGAGGAGATTTTTATATGAAATGGACACAAATGCCTTTAGGCCCATTACAAACAAATGCTTATATTTTAACGAATGATCAAAATGAGTGTATTATTTTTGATCCTGGTCATGAAGGAGAGAAACTTGTTACATATTTACAAGAAGCGCAGTTAAAGCCCCTTGCGGTTTTATTAACGCATGCTCACTTTGATCATATTGGTGCTGTTGATGCCGTGAGAGATGCTTTTCGTATTCCGGTATACGTACATAAAGAAGAAGCGGATTGGTTAGGAGATGCAACTGTGAATGGATCGCAAATTTTTATGATGAACCGCAGTATTACAGCGAAACCAGCAGATCAAATTATTGATGCAGAAGGTACATTAACGATCGGTTCTTTTAACTTTGAAATTTTTGAGACACCAGGACATTCTCCAGGAAGTATTTCTTATTATTGTAAAGAGGCGAATGCCGTATTTTCTGGTGATGTATTATTCCAAATGAGTATTGGAAGAACAGATTTGCCTGGCGGAAGCTTTGCTGAATTAATTGGAAGTATTGAAGAGAAATTATTTGTATTACCAGATGAAACAGCGGTGCTATGTGGGCATGGTCCAGAGACAAGCATTGGATTTGAAAAAGAAAATAATCCATTTTTACAATAAGGAGTTATTATGGAGATGGAGCTCATTTTAAGAGAATGGATGGGGAAAGAAAAGGATTATTCAATCTCATACAGTACGTATATGAACCTCGTATTATATACAGAAGGACATGGATATTATATGAGAGAACGTGAAAAAATTGGAAGACAGGGAGATTTTTTTACGAGTAGTAATGTATCTTCTGTCTTTGCGAAGACTTTTGCTAAGTTTTTTATTCGGCTTGTTGAAAATGGAGAAGTTTCTTCAAATATTTGTGAGGTTGGTGGGGGAACGGGAAAGTTTGCCCATGATGTTTTACAAGAATGGAAACAATTATCTCCGGAAACCTTTAGTAGTTTAAACTATTCAATTGTTGAAGTGAGCCCTTTTCATAGAAGATTACAGCAGGAGAGTCTTTGCTCATTTGATAATGTATCGTATTATACATCGTATATTGAAATGGGAGAGTCTTTCGAAGGAATTATTTTTTCGAATGAACTATTTGATGCGTTTCCTGTTGAAGTAGTTGAGAAAAGAAATGGAATTTTGTATGAAGTACGTATCACGTATACAGAGGAAGGGGACCTTGCAGAAGTATTTAGGCCAGTAGAGAAAAAAATTGGTCGATACTTATTGAAATATAATATTCATATTGCAGAGGGGCAGCGATTTGAGGTACCTATTGCAATGGAAGAGTATATAGAAGAAATTGCGGAATGGTTCCAGCGAGGTATATGTATTACAGTTGATTATGGTTATACAAGAGAAGAATGGATGCATCCTGCACATCATGAAGGAAGTTTAAGAGGATATTATAAGCATAAGCTAATTCGTAACCCTCTTGCATATCCAGGAGAAATGGATTTAACTACCCATGTTCATTGGGATGAGTTGAAGGTGATTTTCGAGTTACAAGGGATTCATACGATATGGCATAGGAAGCAATCAGAGTTTTTGTTAGCGGCAGGGATATTAGAACATCTTACGAGTCATCAAGATACAAATCCTTTTTCTGAAACTCAAAAACGAAATCGAGCAGTTCGTTCTATGATTTTGAACGGAGGCTTAGGAAGTGCCTTTGATATTGTTATGCACACGAAAGATATGAAGAATTTACATTTGAATCGATATTTAACAATATGAAAAAACAAGACACAGTATATTTCTGTGTCTTGTTTTTTAATACGACTTATGTAGTATTATATATTTCCTCTCATGATATATATTTATATTAAAGATATGAGATGAAAAATATAGAATACGTCCTTTTTCTCTGTCTATTAGTCCCTAACCTAATAATACACGAACGAGTTGAATAATTGTTTCGTTTTCTACTTTGTAGTAAATTTCTAATCCTTTTCTTTCACTAGAAACGATTTTAGCACTTTTTAACTTTGCTAAATGCTGTGAAATTGTAGATTGTGGCATGTTTAAGCCAGTGTACATTGTAGAAACATTGCTTGGGCCACGTTCAATTAATCCTTTTACAATACATAAGCGAACAGGATGAGCAAGCACTTTCAATAATTCTGCATTGCTTTCATATAGTTCTATTTCTTTTTGAAAGGTTTCTAACATGTTCTTTTCCACCTCCGTGTGAGCTGTTATACCATACTATACATACCAAAAAATTAAAGAAAAGAAAACAGTTGTTGCAGAAAAAAAGTCCTAAAGTAAAGAAATTGTAAGAAAAGAGACCCTGATGTAAATAAAATAGATAAATTTGTACGGTTTTGTAAAATGACACTTTTGGGTGAAAATTTTGATGCGTTTTAAAAATTGAAAGATATAGATATATTTGTAACACAATTTTATCATGATTTTCTTATTCTTTCAAATGAATATACGAAATTTTTAAAATAATATGACAAAGGAATTATAATGATATATATAGAATATAAAACAGGTTAAAAGAAGCTGATTATAATCAGCTTCCTTATGGCGATGATTAAATATTTGAGTGTAGCTGACAAATCTTAGAATGATCAAGTTATGAGTCATTTATTCTAGAGCTCATCTTTTATCAACTTTAAAAATCTGTGATTCCATATATTCTCATAAAAATCAATTGTCTCTTTTGCGGACATAAATGGATTGTTTAACGTAGAGGTTGTTTTCTGTACCATGAAGTTTTCGTATCTCAGTCCGTGGGCAAATTTAATTGTAGCATCCATACAGTATTCTGTTTGGGCACCACAAAATTCAATACGATGTACAGATAATTGATCTAAAATCTCTTTTAAGTTTGTTTTATAAAATGAATTGGCATGTGTTTTACTTACAAAAAAATCTTGTTCTTGAACATCTAGATCGGTATGAATAGCCCAAAGTTCTTTTTCGGGTACTAAATCATCATCGCAATGTTGGACAAAAAGGATTGGTTTATTTGATTTTCTATATGAAGAAATTCTTTTATTTACTTTTGTAAGTAAATTTTGTAAATCAAATAAATGTTCTCCGCTATAACATACCCCATTTTGTAAATCGATAACGATTAAAATATCTGCACAAGTATTCATTATTTTTACCCCTTTTTATTTCTTAATATATCAATGAATCCATTACTTGGAAATAGATGATATACTTTTATTTTTTAATGAACTATACAAAAAGAAAAAACATTAAAATGAATATGCTAGACAGCATAAAAAGAAGATATGATAACTTAATTTCATATCTTCTTTTTTCTCTATGCATTTACAGGTTCTTCTACGTAAGAAAGAGCATTTTCAAAATCGGATATTAGATCGTTAACATTTTCAAGACCGACAGATAAGCGAAGCAATGAATTAGAAATGCCTCTTTCGTCACGTGCCTCCTGTGATAAAGCTGCATGTGACATTTTTGCGGGATAGGAAAGAATAGATTCAACAGCCCCTAGACTAACCGCAAAAACGGGTAGTTTAACTTTCGATAAAAATTGGCGGAGTGCATCTTCTGATTGTAAAGTGAAAGATAGGACAGCCCCAGCTGATGTTGCTTGAGATTGTTGAATATCATAGCCAAGATGTGATTGTAATCCAGGATAATAGACATTTTGGACTTTAGAGTGCTCTTGTAAATAATGTGCAATTTTATTGGCACCTGCAGCTGAGTGCTCGAGACGTACATGCAATGTTTTTAAACCGCGAAGTACGAGAGAACAATCTTGAGGTCCTAAAATAGCGCCAAATGCATTTTGTAAAAATCCAAGTTTTTGAGCGAGTTCAGCATCTTTTACGATTGCTAATCCAGCAGTAACATCACTATGACCAGCAATAAATTTTGTGGCACTATGAAGAACAACATCGGCGCCAAGATCAAGTGGTTTCTGGAATAGTGGTGTCAAAAATGTATTATCAACAAAAGTAAGAGCGCCAATAGATTTTGCAAGATTAGAAACAGAACGAATATCTGTCACTTTTAAAAGTGGGTTAGAAGGTGTTTCTACATAAAAGAGCTTCGTATTTGGTTTAATGTTTTCTTTTACTTCTTCTACATTTGTCATATCTACAAATGTATGCGAAACACCGTAACGGGAGAGCACTTCAGTTATAATTCGGTAAGTGCCTCCATATACGTCTTCTGAAATGAGTACGTGATCGCCTTGTGAAAGAAGGAGAAATGCAGTAGAAATCGCTGCAATACCTGATGCAAAGGCGAATCCTTTTGTTCCGCCCTCTAATAAAGCGATAATATCTTCAAGAGCTTCACGAGTTGGATTTCCTGACCTGCTATAGTCATATTTTCCGAAAGTATCTACGTCAAACTGGTGAAAAGTTGATGTGTTATAGATGGGAACGTTAACAGCTCCTGTTTGTGTATCATGTTTATATTGGTTGTGTAGTAAGAGTGTATCTATAGAATAACTCATATTCTTACACCTTCTTTTACAAGTTTAATGGCTTGCTTTAAGTCTTGAATTAAATCGTTACTATTTTCAATACCGACGGAGAATCGAAGAAGACGATTGCATACACCGTTTGCTGTTCTGATTTCTTCAGGAATATCAGCGTGTGTTTGCGTAGCTGGATAAGTCATTAAACTCTCTACACCACCAAGACTTTCAGCAAATGTAATTAAGGATAAAGATTGTAAGAATGGATTAATCCACGTTTCATCTTTAAGACGAAATGAAATCATACCACCTCTTCCTGGATAAAATACATCTGTCACACCGTCTTCATCATTTAAATAAGCAACAACTGCTTTCGCATTTTCTTCATGTTGTCTCATGCGAAGCGCTAAAGTTTTCATACCACGAATTAATAGCCATGAGTCAAATGGACTTAAGACAGCGCCAGAGGCATTATGATAATGAGCGATTTCCTCACAAAGCTCTTTCCCTTTTGCAACGACAAGGCCGCTTAGTACATCGTTATGGCCTCCTAAATATTTCGTTGCGCTATGAAGTACGATGTCCGCACCTTCTGTTAATGGTTGCTGTATATAAGGCGTATAGAATGTGTTGTCTACAATAAGGAGTAGTCCGTGTCTTTTTGCTACAGTTGCGACATTGGCAATATCAGTAACTTGCATTAATGGATTAGTCGGAGTTTCTATGAAAATAGCCTTTGTTTCAGTTGTGATAGCTTTCTCAATTTGTTTAATAGATTGTGTATTTACGTATCTACATCGAAGATTCCATTTTTTTTCATGCTCAGAAAATAATCGATAAGTGCCCCCGTATAAATCTTCCGACACAATAAGTTCGTCTCCGGAACGGAATAGCGAAAGGACGAGGAGAACAGCAGCCATTCCTGAGCTACAGGCATAACCTTGTTCGCCGTATTCTAAGTCTGCGATTGCCTGTTCTAAAAGACCGCGAGTTGGATTTCCAGTTCGTGAATAGTCAAATCCAGTAGATTTACCAAGTCCTTCGTGACGATAAGCGGTTGAGAAATAAACGGGTGGATTAACAGTTCCTGTTGTAGTTTCGCTACGGTTTCCGATTTGTGCTAGTTTTGTTTCAATAGTTGACATGTGAAAATTCCTCCTTTTTAAATTGAACCATTAAGTGAATATAAAGTGAAACTTTAATCAGTGGGGAATGACCCTCCGCTGATTATCAGCTCTCACCAATCGGGATAAAATAAAAAAAGCCTTCTAAGAAGAAGGCTTTCGGATTGAATAGAGTCTTCTTCTCATCTGTCAAATCTTTCACAATTTGCTGGAATTAGCACCTTATTAACAAATGTTAATGGTTGCTGAGGCGTCATAGGGCCAGTCCCTCTACCTCTCTAGATAAGAATGTTCGTATGAAATTTTTATTATGTTTTTAACTTTACAACAAAAGTTAATTGAATTGCAACTTTATTTTAAATAATTTTTATTTTTCCGCGAGTGTCATTGACTTTTATAATTGTGCATGCTAAATTTATAAAAAATTAACAAAGATTGTTAAAAGGGGAACGTATTTCCTTTTAGCTACATAAATAAAATAATAAAGACAAACTCTTATTGAGAGCGGTGGAGGGAAAGGCCCTGTGAAACCCGGCAACCTTCAAACGAAATGTTTGAAACGGTGCTAATACCTGCAAAACGAATGTTTTGCATAATAAGAGGAGGAATAATTATGTCCCCCTCTTCAAAGCGAAGAGGGGGTTTTTATATTGATAGAAATGAGGGAGATTCGTGAAATTACTAGATTTATTATCAAAAGGAATTGTAATAGGTGATGGTGCGGTTGGAACATTATTACATTCGCATGGTTTACAAAGTAGTTTTGAAGAATTGAATTTGTCTGATCCGGACTTAATTATATCGATTCATAAACAATATGTAGCTGCTGGAGCGGATGTTATCCAAACGAATACGTATGGGGCAAATGAAGCGAAATTACGTATGTATGGCTTAGAGAATCAAGTTGTTCAAATTAATAAAGCAGCAGTGAAGATTGCGAAAGCATCTGTTACAGAAAGAAATGCAATTTTAGGAACAATTGGTGGTATGAAACATATCGGAGCTGTTACAACAACTGATATGGAAAGGGAGTTTATGTTACTTGAGCAGGCAGGTGCTTTACTAGAAGAACAGGTTGATGGATTGCTATTAGAGACTTTCTATGATGAATTTGAATTACTTCATGCTGTTAAGGTGTTACGAAAACAAACGAATATTCCAATTGTAGCCCAATTAGCGTTACATGAGGCAGGTACGACTCAAAATGGAAATGATGTAAATGAAATATTAAAACAGCTTTTAGATTACGGTGCGAATGTTGTTGGATTGAACTGCCAACTAGGGCCACTTCATATGACGGAAGCTTTTAAAATGATATCGATTCCTCAAAATGGCTACTTGTCAGCATATCCAAATGCAGGTCTCCCGAATTATGTGGAGGGACGTTACGTATATGAGGGAAGTCCGGCTTATTTCGAAGCGATGACACCGAAATTTATTGAGCAAGGTATTCGGTTATTGGGTGGTTGTTGTGGTACTACTCCAGAACATATTGAAAGTATGAAGCGTGCTACTCTAAATGTTACGCCTGTAATAGAAAAAGACACGATTCAAAGACCAAAAGTAGTTCATACACACGAGAAACGTTCGAAATCTCACGTCACTCTAGCAGAGAAAGCAAAGAAACAAACGACAGTTGTAGTGGAACTAGACCCACCGAAAACATTAGACACGCAGCGTTTTTTTGAAGGGGCAAGAGCATTGAAAAGAGCTGGGGCAGACGCTATTACTCTAGCAGATAATTCACTAGCATCGCCTCGCGTTTCTAATATGGCAATGGGTGCATTATTAACGAAGCATGATATTCCGGTATTGACTCATTTAACGTGTAGAGACCATAACGTCATTGGGCTACAATCTCATTTATTAGGTTTATCGGCGTTAGGGATGGAGGAAGTGCTAGCTTTAACTGGTGATCCAGCGCGTGTTGGCGATTTCCCAGGTGCAACTTCTGTATATGATTTGTCCTCTATTGAGTTAATTAAAATGATTAAAGAAATGAACGACGGGCGTTCCATTTTAGGGAAATCAATTGGTCCAGCAACAAGATTTTCTGTCGGCGGTGCGTTTAATCCGCATGTAAGACATTTAAAAGCAGCGGTTAAGCGAATGGAACGGAAAATAGATGCTGGAGCGGAATATTTCTTAACTCAGCCAATTTACGATATAGCGTTAATTGAGGAAGTGTATGAAGCGACAAAGCATTTGGAACAACCTATCTTTATTGGAATTATGCCTTTAGTAAGTAAGCGGAATGCAGATTTTCTTCATTTTGAGGTGCCAGGTATTACTCTTCCTGAAGAAATACGAGAGAGAATGGATGGACACGAAACGAAAGAGTCCGCTATTGAGGAAGGGATTCGTATTTCACAAGAGTTAATCGATACGGCGATGAAATACTTTAACGGTGTTTATCTTATTACACCATTTTTAAAATATGAAATTACAGAACATCTCGTGAAATATGTAAGGGAAAAGCAAGAAGTGAAAGAGGGTATTAATTGATGAAGTGTATAGAAGAAAGATTACAAACTAGCATTCTAATATTAGATGGTGCAATGGGGACGATGATACAGCAAGAGGACTTAACTGCGGAAGATTTCGGAGGAGAAGAGTACGAAGGGTGTAATGAATATTTAGTAGAAACAAGACCAGATGTTATTTTAAAGATCCATAAAGCTTATATTGAAGCTGGAGCTGACATCATTGAAACAAATACATTTGGTGCGACGAATATCGTATTAAGTGATTATGAGTTGTCTCATTTAGATGAAGAACTAAATGAAAAGGCAGCACTATTGGCGAAGCAAGCTGTTAAAGAAAGCGGGAAGGAAGTATATGTTGCAGGTGCTATGGGGCCGACAACGAAAGCGATTAGTGTTACAGGAGGAGTTACATTTGAGGAACTGATTGAAGCCTATACAAGGCAGGCGAGAGGGTTATTGAGGGGCGAAATTGATGTATTACTTGTGGAGACGAGTCAAGATATGCGTAATGTGAAAGCTGCTTATATTGGAATTCAAGCAGCTTTTGATGAACTAAATAAAACGGTTCCTATTATGATTTCTGGAACGATTGAACCGATGGGAACGACTTTAGCGGGTCAAACGATAGAAGCCTTTTATTTATCGATAGAGCATATGAAGCCGTTATCGGTTGGATTAAACTGTGCGACTGGTCCGGAATTTATGAGGGAACATATTCGTTCATTATCTGATTTATCGGAGTGTTATATTTCTTGCTATCCAAATGCAGGTCTTCCTGATGAAGATGGACATTATCATGAATCTCCATCTTCTCTCGCGGAAAAAGTAAAGCGATTTGCCGAAGAAGGATGGGTTAATATTATTGGTGGTTGTTGTGGTACAACACCAGAACATATAAGTGCAATGAAATCCGTGTTAGCATCTCTTAAGCCGCGTGAACAACATGAACGAGAAGGGCATGGAGTTAGTGGATTAGAGGCGTTGCAATATGATGATTCTATGAGACCGTTATTTGTTGGAGAAAGGACGAACGTAATTGGATCACGCAAGTTTAAAAGATTAGTAGCAGAAGGGAAATTTGAAGAGGCAGCTGAAGTGGCAAGAGCGCAAGTGAAGAAGAATGCTCATATTATTGATATTTGTATGGCAGACCCTGACCGTGATGAAATAGAAGATATGGAAAGATTTTTGGCAGAAGTTACGAAAGTATTAAAAGTACCGATTATGATTGATTCAACAGATGAAAATGTTATGGCAAGAGCTCTAACTTATATTCAAGGAAAAGGTGTTATCAATTCTATTAATTTAGAAGACGGAGAAGAACGTTTTGAAAAAGTGACACCTCTTCTTCGGAAATACGGTGCCGCTATAGTTGTAGGAACAATTGATGAAGACGGTATGGCAGTTAGTGCAGAACGAAAGATAGAAATTGCGAAAAGAAGCTATGAGTTACTAACGAAGAAGTATGGTATACGTCCATCTGATATTATTTTTGATGCGCTTGTGTTTCCTGTAGGGACAGGTGATGAAGAATATATAGGTTCAGCGGCAGCGACTATAGAAGGAATTCGTCTTATTAAAGAAGCGTTACCAGAATGTTTAACGATTTTAGGTGTAAGTAATATATCATTTGGTTTACCGCCCGCGGGCCGTGAAGTATTAAATTCGGTCTTTCTATATCATGCAACGAAAGCAGGATTAGATTATGCGATTGTTAATACGGAAAAATTGGAGCGCTATGCGTCAATTCCAGAGGAAGAAAAACGTCTTGCAGATGCATTGTTATTTGAAACGACGAAAGAGACGTTAGAAGAATTTACAAACTTTTACCGTGTTGCCAAAAAGAAAGATGTCGTTGTACAAGAAACACTAACGCTGGATGAACGATTAGCAAACTATATTATAGAAGGTACGAAGCAAGGATTACACGAAGATTTAAGTCTCGCACTTACAGAAGGAAGAAAACCGTTAGATATTATTAATGGCCCGCTTATGACAGGAATGGATGAGGTAGGGCGACTATTTAATAATAATGAGCTTATCGTTGCTGAAGTATTGCAAAGTGCCGAAAGTATGAAAGCTGCCGTAAGCTATTTAGAGCCACATATGGAGTCTAGTGATAGCGCGAAAAAAGGGAAAGTATTATTAGCGACTGTAAAAGGTGACGTACATGATATTGGGAAAAATCTTGTTGAAATTATTTTATCGAATAACGGATATGAAATTATTAATTTAGGAATTAATGTCCGATCGGATCGAATCGTTCAAGAAGTGCAAGAAAAGAAACCTGATATTATTGGTCTTTCTGGCCTGTTAGTAAAGTCGGCACAACAAATGGTAACAACTGCTGAAGATCTAAAAGCGGCGAATATTGATATTCCAATTGTTGTAGGTGGCGCAGCACTAACGAGAAAGTTCACAGATAATCGTATTTCTCCATCATATAAAGGGCTCGTATGTTATGCGAGTGATGCAATGACAGGTCTTGATATTATTAATAAGCTTCAAAAAGAAGAAGAGCGTGAGAAGATGAAACAGGATAAAAAAGAACGTCATCTTCATATCGTAACAAAAGAAGAGAAAAAAGTAGAAATTCCAGCAGTAATTGAGCCATTGCCAAAATCAGCGGTTATAGTGCCGGACTCAACAAAACGAATTGTATTACGTGATATACCCGTTGCACATCTTGCTCCGTTTCTAAATAGACAAATGCTCCTTGGACATCACCTTGGATTAAAAGGAAATGTGAAGAAGCTTTTGAAAGAGGGAGACAAAAGAGCGCACGAATTAAATGATTTAATAGACGAATTATTGCGAGAAGGACAATCTTGGTTAAAACCGAAAGCCGTGTATCAATTTTTCCCAGCGCAAAGCGACGGACAAAACATTGTAATATATGACCCAGAAGATCATACGCGTATTATAGAGCGTTTCACATTCCCAAGACAAGGAAAAGCACCATATCGTACTTTAGGTGATTATTTACGCCCTATTGGAGATGAGATGGATTATGTTGCGTTCTTATCTGTTACTGTTGGGGAAGGAGTTCGGGACATTGCTGAAGAGTGGAAGGCGAAGGGTGATTATTTACGCAGTCACGCCATTCAATCGTTAGCGCTTGAATTAGCAGAAGGACTTGCTGAAAAAACACATATGCTCATTCGTGATCGTTGGGGCATTCCAGACTCACCTGAACTGACGATGGAAGAACGTTTCCGTACAAAATATAGAGGGATTCGCGTGTCATTTGGTTATCCAGCATGTCCAGAACTAGCTGACCAAGAAAAATTGTTTCGCTTAATTCATCCAGAAGAAATAGGTATTTCATTAACAGAAGGATTTATGATGGAGCCAGAAGCGTCTGTAACGGCTATGGTATTTTCTCACCCTGAGGCAAGATATTTTAGTGTACTATAGTGTAGAAGGGGGAGACGTATGAAAAAAATAGTCTTTACAGGTGGCGGTTCGGCAGGACATGTAACACCTAATTTAGCAATTATTCCACATTTACAGGAAAAAAACTGGGACATTTCTTATATTGGTTCTCATCAAGGGATTGAGAAAACGATTATAGAAAAAGAAGGAATACCTTACTATAGTATTGCAAGCGGGAAGCTACGTCGTTATTTTGATTTGAAGAATATAAAAGATCCTTTTCTCGTAATGAAGGGTGTTATGGATGCGTACTTAACAATTCGTAAATTAAAGCCGGATGTTATTTTTTCAAAAGGTGGTTTCGTATCTGTACCAGTCGTAATTGGAGGATGGCTAAATAGGGTGCCAGTTTTGCTACATGAATCTGATATGACACCTGGACTAGCAAATAAAATTGCGCTCCGTTTTGCCTCGAAAATATTTGTTACATTTGAAGAAGCAGCGAAACATTTACCGAAAGAAAAAGTAATATATACAGGATCGCCTGTACGTGAAGACGTAGTAAGCGGAAATCGTGAAAGAGGTTTAGAGTTTCTAGGGTTTTCACGTAAAAAGCCGGTTATTACGATCATGGGAGGAAGTTTAGGCGCGAAGAAAATTAACGAAACAGTTCGAGAGGCGTTGCTAGAACTTCTTAAAAAGTATCAAATTGTTCATCTCTGCGGAAAAGGTAATCTTGATGAGAGTTTACAAAATAAAGAAGGATATAGACAATTTGAATATGTACATGGGGAGTTGCCAGACATATTAGCGGCAACAGATTTTGTTATTTCGCGTGCGGGCTCCAATGCAATTTTTGAGTTTTTAACATTGCAAAAGCCAATGGTTTTAATTCCGTTATCGAAATTTGCAAGCCGTGGAGACCAAATTTTAAATGCGGAATCCTTTGAAAGACAAGGGTATGCATCGGTATTATATGAAGAGGATGTAACGGTGAACTCGCTTATAAAGCATATAGAGCAGCTATCTCATAATAATGAAACGTATAAAACAGCATTAAAAAAATATAATGGAAAAGAAGCAATTAAAACTATCATTCAACATATTTCAGAGGCATGATTATATAATCATGCCTTTTTTAATAGGATGAAAGATTCCAAGAATTGATATTTTTATGTTACAATAAAGTGAAACTTTAATCAGTGGGGGGCATCCCCACTGATTATTATTTGAACCAATCGGGCTTTTACGGGCAGTTAATCCCACATCTAACTTCTTTGCTTTTGCTGAATTTTGAGGTGGGGGTCTTACTGCCCTCAAATAGCGGGATAACAAATGGTTAGTAGGGAAATTCCAATTGATTAAGCGTGAAAATACGAATGGATTAGGAGTGACTGTGTTGGAGCTAAGTCTCTATGAAAATACTGCACTTATTATATGCTTTGTGTTGTACGTTGGTAGTGTTATTGTTTATATTTCACGGAAATTTTCACAAGAACGAGAGCTTGAAAAATCAGAGATAACAGCTGAACTAGAAATGTTAGCTGATGAAAGTTATAAAAAACAAAAAATAAAAGAAGACCATGAAGCACCCCATCATTTAAACGCAAATAAGTTCTAAAGATGGGGATTTTTTTTGAAAAAAATCCTATTAACGCTAAAACGGAGTTTCCCCATTTATATAAGGAGTGGATATAGATGAAATTTTATATTGCTTCGGGATTTCAAAATAAGTATCTTGTACGCTTTATAGCGAATGAACTGAAAAATTCAGGATGGTACCATACATATGATTGGACCCAAAATGAAAGAGCAGTTAATCAGGAACAATTAAGAGCAATTGGCCAGGCAGAGAAGAATGCTATAAAAGAAGCAGATGTCTTTTTACTTATATTAGATGGCGGAAATGGAAGTCATACAGAGTTTGGAATGGCGATTGCGCTAGAGAAAAAGGTATATATGTATCATGAAGGAAACCCGCTCCAAACAACGTTTTATCATTTACCAGAGATAAATATTTTTGAAGGAGATGCAGCTGAGTTTGCATCTTATGTTATGAAGCATATGGAATATTAGTAATTACCTAGAAGGTTATAAAAGGGATCTTTTGGGCACAGTGATTATAAGTAAAGTATATAAAGGAGTTATACATATGAAATTAGAAAATGGATGGGAAACAAGTTTTTTAGAAGTTGTACAAAACAGTGAATTTAAGAAAGATGCAATTCTTAGTCAATTGCTTTTTGCGGATGGTGAAGAAGTAGAAGAGCTTGTTGATGATTACGGTTATGAAGAGATTATTGAACGCGAACATGATGATGAGTTAGCAGAAATTTTAGGAGAAGAACTATTTAGTGAGATGGAGCGAAACGTATTCTTAGCTTCACAGCCAGAAGAAAAACTTATTTCATTCGTAAATGGATTAGGTTTTCACGTGTTAGATTGGATCGTGCTTCTTGAAACAGAATTTGGCATTGATAGCGCAAATTTCACATCGGATGCAGTGAAAATGTTAGAAAAGCGTTTTAGACAATTCCCGTACATAGAAGATAAAACAATTTTTGATATGACTTTTGGAGAGGTGATGGATGTATTACAATCCGTTACAGGATTACAACTGAAAGAAAAAATGAACATATAAAGAAAAAGAACGTGAGGATATCACGTTCTTTTTTTACATAATAATAATTTTATCATCTAGCTTTGTTTGTCCAGTAAGAAGTGCATTTAAATACTCTACTTTTCGTATGCAAGCTTGTATATGTCTTTCAACCTCTTGTAACTCTGCTTGGTGATGTGTTTCAATTGGATGAATTTGTACGTTGAATTTTTCGAATTGACTACTATATGTTATTTTTGCATAGCCGCTCATAATATCGGTTTCGTTATGAAATAAGAATTGCTTCGTTTCTTCACAGAATGATACATCCTGAAAGCCATATACTTTTAATGCTTCAATTACTTTGTTAATCATTTTTGTATTCATTTTTTAACCCTCTTTACGAAGTTCTACTTTTATATTATAACATAAAAAATTACACAGAAAGCGCTTCCAAGTGTATTTTATTATAAACTTTACGTTTCAATCATAAAAATGAAACAAAGAAAAAATAATTGTAAAGAAGGAAGGACTCTTTTATTGTTTCGTCATATATATAGAGAAATAGTGCAATGAAAGGAAATTTTTCGAGGTGGAGATTGTATTTCCAATTTGAGCGCAGTAAAAGAGGTGAGAATCTTGAACTTTGATATTGTAGGACAAAAAGCATATATAAAAGACGGACCGTATCGGAACCGAATTGGAACTGTAAAGAAAAACGAAAAACAATTAGAATCCCACTTTGCTATTGTAATTGGAGAACAAAGTATTGATGTAGAGCTAAAGGATATCGTGTTAGTTGGAGTAGATGTAGGACAATTTCATAAATGGTGCGAGCAAAATGGTTATTTGTGAAAGGGACGGGCTGTGAGATAATGAAATATATTTGAGAAAAGAGAATATGTTATTGTATTCTCTTTTTCTATGTGTAAGGAGGAGGAAATGAAGTATAAAGAACAAGATTTTACATTGGAATTGAAAGAGAAAATTCAATGTATGGAAAAGGACATAGAATGAATATCATTTAAACTTTATAAAGAGTATTCGCATTTATACATAGAAAAAAACATGGAATTAGATATGGGATTTGTAAGAGACAAAGAAAATCCCTTTGAGAGGGGTTATTATTCATCAGTTGCGGTAGCTATATTAGATGAAGAACAAGAGATGATTGAGTTTCACAATATTCCAATTTGGAAATGCGAAAGACTCTTTTTGGGAATGCAAATTCAATCACGGATTTGGGGGAGTAAGAAAATAGGGGAACTAGTTGAGGAATCTTACTATGAGATTGAGGAAGAGTTAAAAGAGCAACTAGAAGAGTTTTTGGTAGAAGAATAAAGTTTGGATTTTAATGTAAAACATTACAAAAATGTAATTTTTATAAAAGTCAGAAAGAATATATAATTTATTTATAATTATCTATTCTAATATAAAGGTGGTGTTTTTAACATGGCTGAAGTAATCGGTAGAGCGTTATTCATAGTGTTTGAGACAATAAGTTATGCCCTGTGTTTAAAAGATAAAGAGGAAGATGGAGAGAAATGAAAAAGGACGCTAACATTTTTGTTAGCGTCCTTTTCATTATGAAGCAATTTCACCAGTTTTTACATCATCTTGATTGTACGTATCTTGATCTAATTCACCAAGCCATTTACTAGAAATAAGACCAGCTGTCATAGAACCACTTACGTTAAGAGCTGTACGACCCATATCGATTAATGGTTCAACCGAGATAACAAGAGCGACAATGCCGATTGGTAAGTTCATTGTAGATAGTACGATTAACGCTGCGAATGTTGCGCCGCCACCAACGCCAGCAACACCGAATGAGCTAATAGCAACGACAGCGATTAAAGTTAAAATAAATTGTGGTTGTAATGGATCAATTCCTACAGTTGGAGCGACCATCATAGCAAGCATTGCTGGATAAATACCTGCGCAACCGTTTTGACCGATAGATACCCCAAATGATGCTGCGAAGTTAGCAATACCTTCAGAAATACCAAGTTTTTCTTTTTGTGCTTCAATATTTAATGGCATTGCACCAGCACTAGAGCGAGATGTGAATGCAAATGTTAGTACAGGGAATACTTTTTTCAAATATTGAATTGGATTTAAACCAGATAGTGCGATTAATAATAAGTGAATGATAAACATTACGATAAGAGCTACGTAAGATGCTAACACGAAGTTACCAAGTTTTAAAATAGCGTTAATATCGCTACCAGCGACTGTTTTTGCCATAAGAGCTAACACGCCGTATGGAGTAAGACGTAAAATTAATGTGACCATACGCATTACGATTGCATATACAGCATCAAGCATCTTCTTAAATAGCTCTGCTTGTTCTGGATGCTTTCTTTTTACACCGAGAAAGGCAATACCAATAAATGCTGCAAATATTACAACAGAAATTGTTGATGTTGGACGAGCACCTGTTAAATCAAGAAACGGATTTGTAGGTAACAGTTCTAATAATTTGTCTGGAATTGTTGTCTTCTCAATAGAAGTAAATCTTTCTTCTACTAATTTCAGACGAGCAGATTCTGCATCACCTTGTTGTAATCCTGTTGCTGATACATCAAATCCTGCGCTTGCTGCGATACCGACAGCTGCAGCAATACCTGTAGTAAGAATTAAAATTCCGATAATAAGACCACTGATTTTACCAAGGTTTTTCGTTAATTGTAATTTTGTAAATGCTGAAATAATAGATACTAAAATAAGTGGCATAACGATCATTTGGAGCAATTTCACATAACCGTTACCGATTAAGCCAAACCAAGTATTTGATTCAATAATTACTGTAGAAGTAGGCTCATAAATAAATTGTAATATAAGACCAAATATAATTCCGACTCCTAAAGCGGTAAATACACGTTTATTAAAAGATACATGCTTACGTTGCATATAATATAATACGCCAACTAAAATGAGCATGAATGCAACGTTAATTCCGACAAGCAGTGTATTCATGACGATTCCCCCTAATTCCAATCTGTTATATAGAATATAAGGTAATAAAACCTATAAGTCAACTAGGGAATTGCGGAATTAAAAAAAGATGGCAAATTGCCACCCTTTAATGTCCAGCTCCAGGGACAAGTAAAAACGTCGTGTAGTATGTAAATCCAACGAAGAAAACGGTTAAATATGCCCCGAATACGTATATATACATACGCTCTGTTAATTTTAAATAGCTTAAAAGTACGAAAAATCCTGTTTGTCCTAAAAATAGTAGTGCGGTCGAATGCATATCCCCTACGTAAAACATAACCGAGAAAATTCCAGTCCAAAAGCCGAGAACGCGAAACATGCGCTCCATGCCATCTCCCTCCTTTTCTAAAAAAGTAAAACCTCTCTTCATTATAGTTTATTTTTCTAACTATTGTAAATATTCATTCATGTAAAAGAAAGAAGCCAATTATAATATTGACTTCTTCTTAGTTGAAAAACTAAATTTGAACTTTATCCCGCATTAACGGGCAGTAAAACTCCCACCACAAAATTCGGCTTGAGCAAAGAAGTTAGGTGGGAGTCGGGCAGCCCGTAAACGCCCGATTGGTGCGGGCTAATAATCAGTAGGGGAAGAACAAAACCCCCACTGATTAAAGTTTCACTTTATAGTTACAAGATTTGCATCCATCTAGTAGACTATCGTTTCGAGTTAATTCTACGTTCGGGAATAGGATTTCAAAAATTCCCTTCATCATATCTCCATGCATATTACAAATTTCAGTCGGATGATGCGCAGCAACTTCTTTAAATGGGCAATTGTGTACATCATAGAAAATTTTTGTACCATCCGTACTTATTTCAAAAGCAGGAGATAAACCAGCTGTTGAGAATGCTTCTTTTGCGATTTGCATTTTTTGTTCTATCGTCAATGCTTCTGCACTTACATTTAAGCGATGCATATGTTGTTGCATTAATTCTTTGCCGAATTGTTTCCCTGTTTCATATAGCGCTTTTTCACCAGCGCTACCTAAGCTTAGCAGTGAATTAAATGCTATCTGTGCTAATAATTGATAATCGCGAAATGGGAATTGTAACTGGATGACATCCTGAGACAAGACGTATAGTCTGCTTGGCCTGCCGCCTTTCCCAGTTTTTTTTGTTTCTGATTTTAGCATATTAACATCTTCTAATTTAGATAAATGTAAACGAGCTACGTTTGGATGAATGTCAAACTCATCTGCTATTTCTTGTACAGTTACGTAACTATGCTTTTGAGAAATATATTTATAAATATAATAACGAGTAGGGTCAGATAACACACCTGTAATTTTTAAAGCTTGTTCCATTAGGATCTCCACCTTTATCACTTTATCCAAGATATTAACATTATAATACAGATAAACTTCTATATAGGTAATTTTAGACAATAATTCGGAAATTGTTCATAATTTCACAAACATATTTTTCCTTTTTGTCTTAGTGAAAATAAAAAATTGCTAATTTTTGTTTTGCAGCTTTTCATGATATATACATGGTGAGGAGGGAAATTTGATGAATGGTATCGAGCTTTTTGCAAATATGATTATGAAAGAAGCTTGTGGGGTGCAAGCATCGGACTTACATATTGTGCCCAGGCAGAAGGATGTGGCGATTCAATTACGGATAGGAAAAGATTTAATTACGAAACGGTGTATTGAAAAGGAATTTGGAGAAAAGCTTGTTTCGCACTTTAAGTTTTTAGCATCAATGGATATAGGAGAGAGGAGAAAGCCTCAAAATGGTTCATTATATTTGCAAATTGATGGATCAGAAGTGTATTTACGCCTTTCAACACTTCCAACAGTATATCAAGAAAGTCTCGTTATTCGTCTCCATTTACAAGCATCTGCTCAGCCGTTGTCTCACCTTTCGTTATTTCCAAGTTCAGCGGAAAAATTACTCTCTTTTTTAAAGCATTCGCATGGGTTACTCGTATTTACTGGGCCGACTGGTTCTGGAAAAACAACAACAATGTATGCGTTATTAGAAGTAGCTAGAAAATGGCAAACACGTCGCATCATTACACTGGAAGATCCAGTTGAGCAAAGAAAAGACGGTTTATTACAAATTCAAATAAACGAAAAAGCTGGTATCACATATAAAACGGGATTAAAGGCTATTTTGCGTCATGATCCAGATATTATTTTAGTTGGCGAAATTCGTGATGAAGAAACAGCAAAAGTAGCTGTAAGGGCCAGTTTGACGGGACATTTAGTAATGACAACCTTGCATACAAATGATGCGAAAGGAGCGATACTACGATTTATGGATTATGGTATTACAAGACAAGAAATTGAACAATCATTATTAGCAGTAGCTGCTCAGCGGCTCGTCGAATTAAAATGTCCATTTTGCAGAGGAAAGTGTTCAACTTTATGTAAATCAATGAGGCAAGTGAGACAGGCAAGTATTTATGAACTGTTATATGGATATGAATTAAAACAAGCGATTAAAGAAGCAAGTGGAGAACATGTTACGTATCACTATGAAACGTTGGAATCATCGGTTCGAAAAGGGTATGCTTTAGGATTTTTAGAAGAAGATGTATATGTTTAAGAGGAAATGGAGTTTAAGTGATCAAGCATTATTATGGAAAAGATTAAGTGATTTATTAGAGAAAGGTTACTCACTTTTGCAGGCGTTAGAATTTTTGCAGTTGCAACTACCATTAGGGAAGAAACTACAGTTACAGCGTATGATCGAGGGATTGAAAAATGGACAAAGTTTGCACGCTTCTTTTCACCAATTAATGTTTCACCCTGAGGTGTTAAGTTATTTGTTTTATGCAGAGCGACATGGTGACATGTCTTTTGCTTTGCAACAAGGGAGTGTACTTCTTTACAAGAAGGATAAATATAGGAAAGATATGATGAAAGTAATACGATATCCTATGTTTTTATCGTTCTTTTTAATGATTATGCTTTCTATTTTTAACCTCATTTTATTGCCTCAGTTTGAAATGATGTATAGTTCTTTACATTCTACAGCACCACCACTTACGGAGCAAATTTTAGTTGCAATTAAATTATTACCCTACTTCATTTATAGCATTTTTCTTATCGTTATAACAGGCTTTAGTTTATATATATTTTATTTTCGAAAACTTCCGCCTACTCAAAAGGTAAAGATTATGATCCGTATTCCCCTTATGAAAACATTTCTTATTTTAAATCATTCGCATTATTTTTCCGCTCAATTAAGTGGTTTATTACACGGTGGATTGTCAGTACACGAAGCATTAACAATAATGATGAAGCAAAAGTATCATCCGTTCTTTCAGTATGAAGCAGCCCGAATTAAGCGGCAATTAATTGCAGGAGAACCGTTACAATCTATTATTGATAAAAACGGTTATTACGAGAAAGAACTTTCTTATATCATTACGCATGGACAAGCAAACGGTAATTTAGCAAATGAGCTTGGTGATTACAGTGAGCTCATTATTGAAAAGGTAGAACAAAAAATTAAACGTATGTTATTTGTGATTCAACCTATTTTATTTACATGTCTTGGGGTTATAGTCATTCTGATGTATTTAGCGATGATTATGCCGATGTTTCAAATGATGAATTCTATTTAGGGGGCATTTACATGCAGAATGAAGAAGGTTTTACTCTTTTAGAAATGTTGTTAGTTATGGTTGTCATAACTGTATTATTACTATTAATTATTCCAAATGTAGTTAAGCAGCGATCCTCGGTGCAGGAAAAAGGGTGTGAAGCCTACGTGAAATCTGTAGAAGCACAAATACAGGCATATCAACTCGAAAATAATAAAATACCTACAATCGAGGAATTAAAAACTAAAAAATATATTGCTGTTGATGAATGTCCGAAAGGTAAACCAATCCATATTTCTGATGATGGCACGGTATCAGCAGGGAAATCGTGAAGCAAAAAGGTTTTACTCTTTTAGAGATGCTACTTGTCTTATTTGCTATTTCTGTACTGAGTGTTGTTACGTATTTTAACGTTACTTCATTACATGAAAAACAAAGAGTTGAGCAGTTTTTAAAACAGTTTTCAAATGATGTTTTGTATATGCAGCAGTTGGCAATTAAGCGTCAAAAACATTATACGTTACGCTGGTTTAAAGGGAAACAGATGTATTATATTTCGGAATCAGAGACGGATTTTTTAATTGTTAAGAGAGAATACAATAAAGATATCCAATTTGATTTGCATACCTTTCCAAATCCAATGACATATAATCCGAGCGGAAATATTAATAGAGGTGGTACGATTTTACTTTCCTATCAAGGGTATAAATATGAGATTGTATTTCAGCTTGGAAGAGGGAGATTTACGTATCGTGAAGTGTCAAAAAGGATCAGTAATGGTTGAAATGGTTGTAGCGTTAAGTTTAATAATGGTGGCGGTATCGTTATTACTCCCGCAAACATTATTAATTATGCAGGAAAGAAAAAATATAAACATGAGCTATAAAGCATTAATATTATTAAAAAAAGAAGCGGCCTTGTTTAAGTATGAGGATGGGGAAAAGCGAGAAAAAGAGCAAGTCATAAAAGGGATTGTATATTACACATATTGGAGAGGAGATGAAGTTTGTGCGGTGTGGAAAGATATGAGAGGAAAAGCGATGGAGCAATGCCTTTATGCAGAAAAAAGATAAAAAGGAAGCGGGATTTACATTAATAGAAATGATTGCATGTTTGTTGCTTTTATCGATGTTCTTTTTAATTTTACCGCGTCTTCATATTATGGGGATAGAAAATACACATTCAAAAGGATTAAATGACTGGGAGTGGGATGTGTTTTTAGGGCAAATGCAATTAGAGTTTCGTGAAGTAATAAGTGGGAGGAAGATAGAACGAGAAAATGATGGGAATATTTTGCGTTTCCAACTTCGTAATGATGATGAGGTGACGTATGAAAAAGTGAATAGTAATTTAATAAGAAAAGTAAATATGCGCGGAAGGGAAGTTATATTACAAAGGATTGAAGCGATTTCGTATAAATTAACACCTCAGTTGCTATATATACGTGTGAAAGATATAGGTGGTGAAATATATGAAGGCGTGGTTGTACGCTATAGTGAAATTGAGACAGAAACATGAGAAAACAAGATGGATTTGCAATGCCAGGAACAATTATTTTTCTTATTTTATTAATTTCTTTTTTGATGTGCGAAACGAATATGTTACTTTTGGATAAAAAATTTTATGCTGAAATAGAACAAAATTTTTTCATGGAGGAACTTATTGATCGAGCTATTTCAGATATAAAAAGAGACTTACAGCAAAAAGAAAAAGAGGATATTTTTTTGTTTCAGTATGAAAGAGGAGAAGTGAGTGGAAAGTACATCTTTGAAAATGATGTTATTATCATTTCGTTGCAATGTGTTACAAAGCAGAGAGTTTTCTATACAGTGAGTTTTCGCTATAGGAAAAGGGATAATAAAATATTTGATTGGGTAGAAGGATAGTGTGTAAAATAAGCGGGAGAGAACCACTAATTCCTATTGTGGAGTGAGTTAATTTCTTTGAGGAAAGGGATAAAACGATAGTCAAAAGTTTAAATTTTCTCAAAAAAGAGAAAGGTAGAAAGAATATGATATATTCATGCTATCCAATCATTTTTTCTAGGGAGATAAGGAAATGACAAATAACAATCAAATAGGCGAAAATAAGGAACAAACTATTTTTGATCATAAAGGAAATACGATTATGACAGAGGATAGGGAAATACAAATTATTTCAAAATTCGAAGAACCTCTTATTGTCGTGTTAGGAAATGTATTAAGTGATGAAGAATGTGACGAATTAATTGAATTGTCTAAAAGCAAGTTAGCACGTTCAAAAGTTGGTTCATCACGTGATGTAAATGATATTCGAACGAGTCGTGGTGCATTTTTGGACGATAATGAACTTACTGAGAAGATTGAAAAACGAATTTCATCTATCATGAATGTTCCTGCGTCGCATGGAGAAGGATTACACATTTTAAATTATGAAGTGGATCAACAATATAAAGCGCACTATGATTATTTTGCGGAACATAGTAGATCAGCTGCTAATAATCGTATTAGTACGCTTGTCATGTACTTAAATGATGTAGAAGAAGGCGGGGAAACATTCTTTCCGAAATTAAATCTTTCTGTGCATCCTAGAAAGGGAATGGCAGTATACTTTGAGTATTTTTATCAAGATCAATCACTAAATGAGCTTACGTTACATGGAGGGGCACCTGTTACGAAAGGCGAGAAGTGGATTGCGACGCAGTGGGTGAGAAGAGGTACTTATAAGTAAAAGTGACCAGCTTGTTTGATTGCGAGAAAATAGCGAGTATGTTACGTTTTGTTCTTCATAGTATAAGAAGAACAAAACGTTTTTTTATTAAATAAAGCAACAACTTTCGTTATAATAACAAATAATAACGGATGATTGAGAGGAACGAAAATGAAATCTATATACATAACTGGCTATATGGGAGCCGGGAAAACAACAATTGGAAAAGCGTTAAGTAAAGAACTTCATATCGATGTTGTAGATACAGATCAAAAAATCGAAGAGAAGAAAGAGAAGGCAATTCGGCATATTTTTGCAGAAGAAGGCGAAATGGCTTTTCGGGAATATGAAAGTGAGATGTTACGTTCACTACCGGTTCAGAATGTAATTATTACAACTGGTGGAGGGATTATTGAACGAGAGGAAAATCGAAAGTGGATGAAGGAAAATGGAACTGTCGTGTATTTATACTGTGATCCACATGTAATTGCAGAAAGGCTTCGTGAAGATACGACACGTCCACTATTTCAGAAAAAAAATATAGATGCATTTGTAACGAAATTCGAATCGCGCCGAGCTTATTATGAAGAGGCACATATTCATATCGATACGACAAGTAAGTCGGTAAAGCAAATCATGAATGAATTAAAGGAAAAGATTAATGAATAAAAAAGTGGACATACTAATCAAGTAGAGGTGATGATAATATGTCTACTAATGATTATGTACGCTTTGTGACACAGCAATTTGTGTCGTATATGGATGCTCCAAAAGAGGATCGAAAACAAAAGAAAGAACAACGTCGTGCGGAGAAAGAGCCATTCTTAAACAAATGGTTTGGTGTTATGCCATTGAGCGCTGCTTTGTTTTATCGAAATGTAAAAAATAAAAGAAAAAAATCAAGTTAATCATTCTTCGTTCACTTGTGAGGCGTATAGCCAATAAAAATCCCCTAGTATAACAAGATGCTAGGGGATTTTTTTGTTTATCTCGCATTAACGGGCAGTAAGGGCTTCCACCTCAGAATCCGGCGAATGCGAGGCAGTAGGGGAAGGACAACACCCCAACTGATTAAAGTTTCACTTTATTGCACAGACTCTTTTTTTTCAGTAACTGCATGTATTTTATTGTTTACCCATACAAATCCAATTCCAATACAAATAGAAATGCCCCACCCAACAGCGGTCATAATAGCTCTCATTTCACCATATCCATCTACACCGAAAACAGAGATGAAATAGATTTTTAAGAAACTTTTTAATATAAATTGAAGACCGAAAAATAGTGTTAAATATTGCAGTGCTGGATATATACGGCTATCTCGGTAAAGCTCACGACTTTTATCGCGGTCATGACCTTGCAATGCAGCAATGTCTGCAGCGAAATATAACATCAGTGGTTTTTTTATAAAGATTGTACATATAACGATAATACCGAGTACGATGTGATAATACGCATCGTTCCACAACATTCGTTCAGCGGATCCAGATAATAAATCTACTGTTGTATTAGAAATGAGTGTAATTAAAATAAAGAACCCTGTTATGTTAAACTGTTTTTCTTTCTTAAAGGTATACAGTGTATAAATAATCCCCGGAGCAGAGGAAATTAACATCGCGTAATAAGGATCGATATAAGGTTTTGCGAATTTCCAAATGAGGAATGGGAATACGAGATAAAAGACAAGATCTAATATAGCTTTTTTATTTTGATTCATATACAGCCTCCTTAAGTCATATATATATTTTATAATATAATTTCTGAAAATTGTATAAGGTTT
The DNA here is from genome assembly GCF_002081505.1 of Bacillus sp. CDB3. NCBI lineage: Bacteria > Bacillati > Bacillota > Bacilli > Caryophanales > Bacillaceae > Bacillus > Bacillus sp. CDB3. The sequence goes on from NZ_ALBR01000011.1 coordinate 122,559, forward strand.
AATGGGAAAAGAAAAAATAAATCACTTTTTGAGGGATTAGTAGATTGAAAAAATTGCCCCTAGCGTAGTAAGTTTTTTTAGTATATAATAAAGGAAACGCTTTCATTTTTGGTTTGTTCACAAAATGGACGGAAAATCACATATTTACTATCGATATGTTGCTTTATAATGAAACTAATTAAATATACATGCATACAATATTGTGAAATAAATAACATAAATAATCTATATAAATGTAAACGTTATCAAAAGAGAGAGGTGGAGACAATGAGTAAATTTTTCTTCAATCATAATCCAGCAACAGTAGAGGATGGAAGGCTTGTTAAATATGCTGAAATTATTTATGGAGAAGGTGGCCGTTCTGTATTAGAAAATTTAATGGTGAAGGCATCTATCAGATTGCGTGATCGTTATCCGAATAAATCTGACGAGCAGATCTCGAACCTCGTAAATCAAGGCATCCATGATATGTTTCAAAAATATGTGAGTGAATAAGAGTAGCCAATGGCTGCTCTTATTTTTTTTGTATAAGGATTGTGCCTCTAGCTGAAAATAAGGGTGTATTTTGAAAGACATAAGAAGGAGTGGAACAGATGAGTAATGGTATTGGACGTTCAAAAGAAAACCTTCCAACCGATGCAAATCATGTGAGCGCAAAGGATCGTGCGTATCAAAAACGTATGGCAAAGCAAAAACAACAAGAGCGTAATGAAGATAGAGAGTAACTCAAAATAAAGCTCCTTCTAAAGCAGAAGGAGCTTCTTTAAGATAGAAAATGATTCGCGGTAACATAAAAGAGCCCACCGTTAATAATTTGTACTGTAATGCGGGGTTCATATTGTTCTTGCAAGGCTTGTTTTTCAATTTCATAGCTTTCGGGAAGTTCATCACTTTCTTCATAAAAACGATTTAAAAGATCTAAATCGTGATTCCAGCGCACTCTTGCTTCTTTCGCCCACGTATGGTCATCTTCTGCAATTATATTCTTTAAAGCGTCCTCTATACGTTGTAAACCGCTTTGCGGTTTAATGATAGGCGAGAGTGTAAAACAAAAGTCAGGTATTTTCGGTGTAAGTTTAATGCTTGTTAATGTTTCATGAAAGTTTGCAATCATTGTGCCAGAAATGAGATGAATACCAATGGAGTGAAGGATGTCTTTTTTTCGATCACATTGATAAGATACTTTAATATTTACACCAAGCCAAGGGTGGAGTGGGGTATGTGTTGCCCCGCTATGTTTCACGTCCTCGTATAACCGTATGTATGAGCCTAGTTCTTTTGTTGTTTCAAAGATTTGATGCAAACGTGGTGAACCGTAATGAATAAGTTCACCATCGTTTTCTTCGTTTTCTGGATTTGTAATAAGAGTAAGGCGCATCGGATTCGGAACGCCTCCTGTTTTTTCAAGATAGTGCCAATAGAAAGGGCGGTTCATTAATAATTTATCCATTTCAATTGTTAACTGCACGTCTAATAAGTGAGGGGAACGTTCTAAAATTTCGCAGTTATTCGCCTCAAAAAAGTTATATAAGTAATTATGAATTTCATTTTGCTGCATAGCCCTGCACCTCTGCTTCATTGCGCTTCGCAAAATCGATAATAGATGTTAAATTTTCCATTTTGATTCGAATTTCTCCTTCGCTTTTTGACTGTGCGAAAATTTCTTGAATATGCGCATCGATATTTTTCATGTTGATTCTCGTTAAAATTTCATCGAGTTCACCGATTACTCGTTCAAATAAATTAATTTTTTCATACAGCAGTTTTAAAATATGCTCTTCAACAGTATGCTTGGTTGCTAAGTTATAAATATGAACATCATTTTTTTGTCCAAGACGATGAATACGCCCAATTCTTTGTTCGAGTCTCATTGGATTCCACGGTAAGTCATAATTAATCATATGGCTACAAAACTGTAAGTTAATTCCTTCACCGCCGGCTTCGGTCGCGATTAACACTTGAGCATGATTTTGGAAAAGTTCCTTCATCCAATCTTTCTTTCCGCGTTTAAATCCACCACGAAATGGAACAGAGGAAATTCCATGTTGTTGTAAGAACCATTGTAAATACATTTGCGATGCTCTATATTCAGTGAAAATGACAACTTTATCGTCGATTTCTTTTATAAGCTCTAGAGCTTTATTTGCTTTTGAGTTGAAAGGAATATGATTAATTTTGTCCATTAACACATCGATATGTGGTTCCTTTATGTAGTGCTCATTTTCTTTCTGTCTTTTTTCTACATGTTTTTTTAATGAATAGTAAACAGCTTCGCGACTACTACATGCTTCCCGTTTTAAAGTTAAAGATGAGAAAGCCGACGTGAAGGCATCTTGACCTCGCCAATTTTCAATCGCGTTATATAACGCTTGTTCTTCTTCATTAAACTCAACAAAAATTGTACGTACATGCCTTTTTGGCCAATCAATTCCAGTATTATGACGTCGATTTCGGACCATTACTTTGTTGATGAGAGCTTTTAAATCTTCATCTGATTCAGCCGAGCGATTTTTTGAAGCATAATATTCTTCAAAATTAGATTGGTTGCCTAAATGACCTGGTTTTAATAAAGAAACGAGGTTGAAGATTTCATCGATTTTATTTTGAACAGGAGTAGCGGTTAGTAATAAACAAAACTTCTTTTTTAATCGTTGTGCAAATTCATAGTTTTTTGTTTTATTATTTTTTAGTTTATGTGCTTCATCAATAATAATAAGGTCATATTCTAAGTTTAAAACGATATCGCGATGTGGCGACCGTTTCGCAGTATCAATTGATGAAACGATGACATCAGCTTGTTCCCAAGAATAACTTTTCTTTTGAGCGACCGCAGGAATAAAAAATTTTGTATTTAGTTCATATGCCCACTGAGATACGAGCGAAGCTGGAACTAGAATGAGTACCTTTTTTACAAGCCCCCGCACCATATATTCTTTTAAAATAAGACCAGCTTCGATTGTTTTTCCAAGTCCAACTTCATCTGCTAAAATCGCTTTACCATTCATTTGTTCAATAACATTTTGAGCGACTTCTAATTGATGCGGAAGTGGCGTGAAATGTGATAAGTGTTTTGGTGCTTGTAATCCATCAAAAGTAGGGACGAGTAATGATTTTTCAGTTTTATAAGCTAATTGATATAAATCCCAATTTGTCCAAGGACCATCTTCATCAATTCTTTTTAAAAAATTATTTTGCCACGTTCGATCTACGGAAATATCGACATTCATTCAGACGCTCCCACCTTTTATAAACTAAAGTGATTATTAAAAAAATCTTTATTATAAGCCTTGTTATAAGGCATTATCACAATTACTAAAAATTAAAGAATAAGCAATGATAAAGTGAAACTTTAAACAGTGGGGAGGGTTCATTCCCACTGATTATTAGTTGAACGAATCGGGCATTTACGGGCAGTTATCTCCCACCTAACTTCCTCGCATTCGCTGAATTTTGAGGAGGGAGTCTTACTGCCAGTTAATGCGAGATAAAGGGATAAATCTCAAAAGTTGTATTTAATAAGATTAAGAATAAAAAATTCTAAATTATTTTTTATGCTAGAATATTGATGAAATATAGCGAATAATGTTAGGATAATGGTGTGAAATGTATGGAATCTTTCGTATTTTATCCAAGAAAGTGATTTTTTATTTACGCTTTCATAAAAAAATATAATGAGATTCCGTATATCCTATCTTTTCAGAGTGAAAATGTTTAGATAAGGGAAACAACTTTTATTGATTTGTCAGAGCATAAGGGGGAGAGAGCATGATTACATTACAACGTACACCGTTATTTGATGTATACGCGAAGTATGGTGGGAAAACAATCGACTTCGGTGGTTGGGAGTTACCAGTTCAATTTTCAAGCATTAAAGAAGAACATGAAGCTGTACGTACAGCGGCAGGTTTGTTCGATGTGTCTCATATGGGAGAAGTTGAGGTAAAAGGTGTAGATAGTTTAGCATTTTTACAACGTGTTGTTACAAATGACGTTTCTACCTTAAAGGTAGGAGGCGCACAATATACAGCTATGTGCTACGAAAATGGTGGTACAGTAGATGATTTATTAATCTACAAACGTGGTGAAGAAGACTATTTATTAGTAATCAATGCATCAAATATCGAGAAAGATTACGAATGGTTAGCTAGCCATGTAATTGGCGATGCGACAGTAGTCAATGTTTCTAGTGAAGTTGCACAGCTTGCAATTCAAGGACCAAAAGCAGAAGGCATTTTACAAAAAGTTGTGTCAGAAGATTTGAAAGAAATTAAGTTCTTTAAATTTAAAAACGATATTCTTGTAGATGGAATTCCTGCACTTGTATCTCGTACAGGTTACACAGGTGAAGATGGATTTGAAATTTACTGTAAGAGTGAAGATGCTGCAAAACTTTGGGAGAAACTTCTTGAAGTTGGAGCAGAAGAAGGCTTAAAGGCATGTGGTTTAGGTGCTCGTGATACACTTCGCTTCGAAGCAACATTACCACTTTATGGTCAAGAATTATCAAAAGATATTACACCGATTGAAGCAGGAATTGGCTTTGCGGTAAAACCAAATAAAGAAGCAGACTTCTTTGGAAAAGAAACGTTAAAAGAGCAAAAGGAAAACGGTGCATCTCGTAAGTTAGTCGGCATCGAAGTAATCGAACGTGGTATTCCTCGTACGCATTACCCTGTATTTATTGGGGAAGAAAAAATCGGGGAAGTAACGAGTGGTACACAATCTCCAACGTTAAAGAAAAGCATTGGTTTAGCACTAATTGATGTAAAATACGCAGCAGTTGATACAGAAGTAGAAATTGAAATTCGTAATAAACGCGTCAAAGCAGTAGTTGTTCCAACACCATTTTATAAACGTTCAAAGTAACGGGGAGAGGGGTAGATTTCATGTTGCATCGTTATCTTCCAATGACAGAAGAAGACAAAAAAGAAATGTTACAAACGATCGGCGTTCAAACGATCGATGAGTTATTCTCTGATATTCCAGAGAGTGTTCGTTTTAAAGGGGATTTAAAAATTAAAGAAGCAAAATCAGAGCCAGAGCTTTTAAAAGAGTTAACTCAAATGGCTAGCAAAAATGCTAACTTAAAAGAATACGCTTCTTTCTTAGGAGCAGGCGTATACGATCATTACGCTCCAGTAATTGTAGATCACGTTATCTCTCGCTCAGAATTTTATACAGCTTACACGCCATACCAACCAGAAATTTCACAAGGGGAATTACAAGCAATCTTTGAATTCCAAACAATGATTTGTGAATTAACAGGAATGGATGTAGCAAACTCTTCTATGTACGACGGAGGTACAGCTTTAGCTGAAGCGGCAATGCTAGCAGCTGGCCATACTCGTAAAAAGAAAATTCTTGTATCTAGTGCAGTGCACCCGGAATCAAGAGCAGTACTTGAAACATATGCAAAAGGTCAACATCTAGAAGTTGTTGAAATTAATCATAAAGATGGTGTAACAGATTTAGACGTATTACAAAGTGAAGTAGATGATACAGTTGCTTGTGTAATCGTTCAATATCCAAACTTCTTCGGACAAGTTGAAAAGTTAGCTGATATCGAAAAAATCGTTCATCAACAAAAATCATTATTTATCGTTTCTTCAAATCCATTATCATTAGGCGCATTAACACCACCAGGAAAATTTGGTGCTGATATTGTAATCGGTGATGCACAACCATTCGGTATTCCAACGCAATTTGGTGGACCACACTGTGGTTACTTTGCAACAACGAAAGCATTTATGCGTAAAATTCCAGGACGTCTTGTTGGACAAACTGTAGATTCAGATGGTAAACGTGGATTTGTATTAACGTTACAAGCACGTGAACAGCATATTCGTCGTGATAAAGCGACGTCTAACATTTGTTCAAACCAAGCATTAAATGCATTAGCAGCATCAGTTGCAATGACTGCGCTTGGAAAACAAGGTGTGAAAGAAATGGCACGTCAAAATATTTCTAAAGCACAATATGCAAAACGTCAATTCGAAGCGAAAGGCTTCACTGTAACGTTCGCTGGTCCATTCTTCAATGAGTTCGTTGTAGATTGCAAACGTCCAGTTAAAGAAGTAAATGATGCATTATTACAAAAGAATATTATCGGCGGTTACGACCTAGGCCGTGATTATAAAGAGCATGAAAATCATATGCTTGTAGCAGTAACAGAGCTTCGTACAAAAGAGGAAATTGACACACTTGTAAACGAAATGGGGGCTATCCAATGAAGAACCAAGACCAAGCACTTATTTTTGAAGTGACTAAAGAAGGACGCGTAGGATACAGCTTACCCAAATTAGATGTAGAAGAAGTGAAACTAGAAGATGTATTTGAGAGCGATTATATTCGAGTAGAAGATGCAGAGCTACCGGAAGTATCTGAACTTGACATTATGCGCCACTATACAGCACTTTCAAACCGTAACCACGGCGTTGATTCTGGATTCTATCCACTTGGATCTTGTACGATGAAGTATAATCCGAAAATTAATGAAAACGTAGCTCGTTTCGCAGGATTTGCAAATATTCATCCACTTCAAGATGAAAAGACAGTGCAAGGTGCAATGGAATTAATGTACGACTTACAAGAGCATTTAATCGAAATTACAGGTATGGATACTGTTACATTACAGCCAGCAGCTGGTGCACACGGAGAATGGACAGGTTTAATGTTAATTCGTGCATACCATGAAGCAAATGGTGACTTTAACCGTACGAAAGTAATTGTTCCTGACTCTGCTCACGGAACGAACCCAGCATCTGCAACTGTAGCTGGTTTTGAAACAATTACAGTAAAATCAAATGAACATGGTCTTGTTGATTTAGAAGACTTAAAACGTGTTGTAAACGAAGAAACAGCAGCACTTATGTTAACAAATCCGAATACGTTAGGCTTATTCGAAGAAAACATTTTAGAAATGGCAGAAATCGTCCATAACGCAGGCGGTAAATTATACTATGATGGTGCAAACTTAAATGCTGTATTAAGCCAAGCGCGCCCAGGAGATATGGGATTTGACGTTGTGCATTTAAACCTTCATAAAACATTTACAGGTCCGCATGGTGGCGGTGGTCCAGGTTCTGGTCCAGTAGGTGTGAAAGCTGATTTAATTCCGTACTTACCAAAACCGATTTTGGAGAAAACGGAAAATGGCTATCACTTCAACTATGATCGTCCAGAAGCAATTGGGCGTGTGAAACCATTCTACGGTAACTTCGGAATTAACGTTCGTGCATACACATATATTCGTTCTATGGGTCCAGATGGCTTGCGTGCAGTAACTGAGTATGCTGTATTAAATGCGAACTACATGATGAGAAGATTAGCACCATTCTATGATCTTCCGTTCGATAGACATTGTAAGCATGAATTTGTATTATCAGGTCGTCGTCAAAAGAAACTTGGCGTACGTACGTTAGATATTGCAAAACGTCTGCTTGATTTCGGTTACCATCCACCAACAATTTACTTCCCATTAAATGTGGAAGAATGTATTATGATTGAGCCAACAGAAACAGAATCAAAAGAAACGTTAGATGGTTTCATTGATAAGATGATTCAAATCGCTAAAGAAGTAGAAGAAAATCCAGAAGTTGTACAAGAAGCACCGCATACTACCGTCATTAAACGTTTAGACGAAACGATGGCTGCACGTAAACCTATTTTACGTTATGAAAAGCTAGCTCCTGTACAAGTTTGATTAGAATAAAAAAGAACTCGCTATATGCGGGTTCTTTTTTTTGTGCAGGTAGGATGAAAAAAGTGTTAAAAATTATTATTTTTTGTTTCATATTGCTGTAAAGAAGCAGTTTTATAGCCGATTTTGTTGAAAAAGTCGGTTTGATAAAAGTATTTATTTTTGTTAGAATTTTATTGAAATTAAGAAGATGTGATGAGGCAAAAACTACTCATTTTTATGTATATGTGAAAAAAACGAGCAATATGGGGGTGAAAGTGTGGGATATCGATGTTATAGAATGGTATACCATTTAGAAAATGGAGAAACAATTAAAGATATAAAAGAATTTTGTTACCGAGACCAAGGGAAAGTGCTAGAAAGAGTAGCTCATCGTGTAATGGACAATAGAGAAGTGACAGCGATTGATAAACAGGGAACAATCATTTCAATAGCGTGTGAGGACATTGTAAAGGTAGAACTTGATTACATAACAGAAAGTTAACCTTGAGTCATATCGAATTATTCGATAAAATATACTGTTGAATGGTGAAGAGAGCAGAGAGGAGTTTATCATGGGTAGTACAAGACACTTTTATATGTTTATTTTAGCTTTTGTTCTTGTTGTGGCGTTAACAATTTATTTAATTGTTGATAGTAGCTGGTACAATACAGTTCATCCGGCATTCCTTCTATTTATGTATGTAGGAATTGCGGTTGTTAGTTTCGGAATGAGAGACGAAATGTTAGATCGCTTTGAAAAGTGATACATATACGAAAGACCAACAGGAAAATGTTGGTCTTTTTTTCTTGCCAAAAATAGAATGTTCTGTATATACTGTGTATATAAGGTATATACAGTATATACACATTGGAGGAAAACATGAATATTATTATTTCGAATTCTTCCCAAGACCCTATTTATGTGCAAATAAGGAAACAATTAAGCCAACTTATTTTAAATGGTGGTTTAAAGGGTGGAGACCAATTACCGTCTATTCGTAGCTTAGCGAAGGAATTACAAATTAGCGTAATTACAACGAAGCGTGCGTACGAGGAACTTGAAAAAGAAGGATATATAGAAACTGTTGCGGGTAAGGGGACTTATGTTTCACGTAAAAATAATGAATTATTAAAAGAACAGCGGCTACGTCTATTGGAAAGTAAAGCTGAAGACATTGTGAAAGAAAGTAAAGTGCTGCAGCTTTCACTGGAAGAATTACAGCAGATGATTGCGTGTTTATACGAGGGGGAATAAGAGATGTTAGAGATAAAAAACGTTTGTAAAAGTTACCAAGATTTCTCAGTGAAAAATATAAGTTTTACATTGCCACGTGGATATATTATGGGATTTGTCGGACCGAATGGAGCTGGAAAAAGTACGACGATCAAAATGATTATGAATTTGATTAGAAAAGATAGCGGTGATATAAAAATTTTTGGTAAGGACAATAAGAAAGCTGAAAAGGAAATAAAACAAAATATCGGTTTTGTATATGATGAAAATCATTATTACGAAGATTTAACGTGTGAGCAAATGAAGCGTATTATTGCACCGTTATATAAAAAGTGGGACGAAAATCAGTATCAATCGTATATGCAGAGATTACAAGTTCCAAAGTATAAAAAGATTAAAGAGCTATCTAAAGGGATGAAAATGAAATTTGCGATTGCAATTGCACTTTCACATCACGCGGAGTTTATCATTATGGATGAACCGACAGCAGGATTAGATCCAGTTGTACGGAGTGAATTACTTGATATGTTGCAAGAAATTGTAATGGAAGATGAAGTATCTGTATTATTCTCAACACACATTACAACAGACTTAGAACGTATTGCAGATTATATTACGTTCATCAACGATGGAGAAATTATATTTACTGGTGAAAAAGACGAATTAATGGAGAACTACGTAATCGTAAAGGGAAGTAATGATTTATTAGATCGAGAAGGAAAAGAACTATTTGTTGGCTTACGAAAAAATAAATTTGGTTTCGAAGGTTTAGCAAAGGATAAACAAGCAATTATTGATTGGTTTGGAAATGAGGTTGTAATAGAAAAGCCTACATTAGACGATATCATCGTTTACACAGCGAAAGGGAGAGGTGCCTATGCGTCAGCTCGTATATAAAGATTTGTTCTTTTTTCGAGTGATGTGGTTAGTTTATCTAATTGTGCCACTAATGTTTTCTTTTATAGAGCCAGTTGGCGAAACGGTATTTTCTACAAGTTGCTTACTTATAACAATTTCCACATCAATGATATTGCTAGGGATGGATGAAAAAAATAAAAGTGATGTCATTATGAATAGCTTACCACTAAGTCGAAAGGATATCGTTATCGCTAGATATATTTCCTGTGCAATATTTATCGCTGGAAGTATGTTTGTAACGATGTTCGTTATTTTTCTAATAAGAGGTGTTGTTGTCATTAGTGATATTCGTGCATATCATCCGAATTTATATATTGAAATCCCTTGGTATGCAGTAGTCAGAGGGGCGATATGCTCTTTAGTTTATATAGCAGTACTGTTTCCTAGTTATTACGGAACGCGATCTAAAATGGCACTTGGGCTATTTACAGGTGGAGCGGCTATGGTAGCTGTTTTTGCAGGGATATTTATAGGTGATGGAGAAACGGCGGCACTATCGTTTGTTGAATGGGTTATAACTCCTTCGCATTTTGTGTGGTTTTTAGTTGGAGTAATTATATTAGCTAGTGTATATATCACCTCTATGTTTCTTACAATTAAAATTTATGGAACGCGTGATTTATAGAACAGACTCTTTTCGTACTAGGAGGTGTAATACATGATCAAGCAACTAGTCTTAAAAGATATGATGTTGCAAAGAAAGTTAGGATTTATTAGTTTTATATGTTTGCTTTTCTTTACAATTATTGATTTCGGTAGCGACAATGTTCTTATGACGCTTAGTATAACTATACCTCTCCTTGGAACAATATGGTCGACGAGTTATGAGGCTAGAAATAAGAGTGAAAAGATATTAAATAGTTTACCACTTCAACGTAAGGAAATTGTCATAGCCAAATACATATTTGTAAGTATTTTAGTTGTTTTAGGTGTGGTTTTCTCACTTTTAGTTGGTCTAATTCAATTGCAAAATGAACATATAAATGGATTTATGGTGTGGGGAGCGATTCTTGGCGGAATAACGGGAGGATTGGTTTATAGCATGATCGTACTTCCAATTGAATTTTCGTTAGAATATAGCAGTTCGAAACAGGCCGCTTATTTTATGGGAGCCATAGTTGGTGGACTATGTGGAGTGATTGTAAATAACATATGGTTAGATGTAGAGAATGCTTGGAGCACGAGTTTAGTCGTAAATGTTTGTTTTATAGCTGGGCTGCTTCTTTTATATATTATGTCTATGTTACTCTCAATTAATTTGTATAGTGAGCGTGATTTGTAATAGGGAGGAGAATAGCTTTGAAACAACTAATCTTAAAAGATTGCATCGTTCAATGGAAATTCTTAATGTGGTACATACTCTATCCCATTCTCTTTTATATGGCCTTAAAAGATACAGGAAATGTATTCGTAATTATGTCGGTCATTTTTACAGTTATGGCGACGATAAAAACGTTTGAAGCGGATGGTAAAAATGAGAGTGAAATAATAGTAAATAGTTTACCGATAGTGAAAAAAGAAATTGTATTTGCAAAATATGTCGTATCGATTATTATTCTTTTTATAAGTGTATCAATTGGTTGTTTTACGATGGGGATAAAGAATGGAACTAATATATTTGAATTTATTGAAACAACAGTGTTTACTAGTATTAGCTTTATTTTAGTGTATTTAAGTTTTGTTCTACCGATATCGTTTTGGCTAGGATATAAAAAAACTATTTTTATTACGATAGTCATATTCATGGCACCGATTGTTATTGTAGAAACTTTGTTTCAAATCAACCTAGAACAAATTCAACTATATAACAGCATGTTATTCGTTAGTTCAATATGCATGTTCATAGCATCTATCTTCGTTTCAGTAAAAATATATGAAAAAAGAGAATTTTAAAAGGTGCCTTAAAAAAGGCACCTTCTTCAATAACGACAATACGAGAGCAGTAGTTTATAGAAAGAAACGCTATTCGGTACAACATCTTTCGGAGTATGTAATATAAAGCTGAAAACAATGATGAAAATGAGAAAGAGGAAAAATAAAAATAGGATCTGCTTATGTATAGAATTTTGCATATGATTCACTCCTTTTTTCGGTAGTATGTCCAAAAGAAAGGAGTGTATGAAAAAAAATTGGAGGGGGAACAATGGGGAAACGAAAATTGTTATTTGGAATAGGGGTATTGTTTTTTTCACTGGGTCTTTTGTTATCAAATTTTTATTCAGATATACCATCACCATTTCCTAATTTGCATAAAGGGGTTGGTATAAGTATTGTCATAGTTGGTCTGCTTTGTCTTATCGCATCAAACTTCTACAGAAAATCTGAATGAATATAAAAAAGGACAGTTACTCTTTTTTAGAAGTACTGTCCTTTTTAAATAACTTATTCCATAGCTTGGCGATACTCCATATAATAACGATTGCAATGGAGGCAATAATGGACCAAACGATTGATATAATTTCAAGTGTCATGTTAGGAAGGAATGTGAGAATGGATACTACTTTATGAAACAATGATTCTATTATATGAAAACTTATCTGTAATAGAATGACGATACCAAGTGTAATCCATGCTAACATTTGTTTTCCTTTTTCTTTCCACATGACATTCACCTCAAGTTAGCTTAATAGTTTTAAGCCAACAGCGCCGCATAGAATGCAGCTTAAGAAAGCAAGACGACGCCAATCCGCTGATTCACGGAAAATAAGAATACCTAGAAGTGCACTACCAGCAGTTCCGATTCCAGTCCAAATCGCGTAAGCAGTTCCCATCGGTAATGTGTCCATCGCAAGGGATAAGAAGAAGAAGCTTACGCCGAAGTTAGCGATTAAAATAACTTTTGGTGCCCAGCCTTTCTTTTCAGTGGCTACTTTCATAAAGAGTACACCAATAATTTCACAAATACCAGCTAGAATTAAAAATACCCAAGCCATTTTATGCAGCCTCCTTCGTTTCTTTTTCTTCTGTTACTCGTTTTAAACCAATTACTCCGAAGAAGATTAAACCGATTAATAATACTTTTACAATAGAGAATGGTTCTCCGAAGATGAAAATCTCTGTAAGAACGATTCCGCCTGCACCGATTCCTGTAAAGACTGCGTACACAGTACCGACAGGTAAATCTTTATAAGCTCTAAATAATAAGACGAAACTTACTGTAATTAATAGAGCGACACCTATCCACTCAAGTGGTGTCTCCGCGTGTTTTAGTCCAATTACCCAAAAGATTTCAATAATACCAGCTAAGATTACATAAATCCATGCCATGTGTCATTTCTCCTTCCTACCAGTCGTTAGGTAAAGGGCTTAAAAACGACGCATTGCAAAGGAGCAATCCGTCAGTTTGAAAGTCCGCGCCAAAATACTTTCCAAGAGGCGTCTAAACGTGTCTCAAAACGATTTAAACCTGCGTATAGTAGTTCAACCATAAGACCATCAAGTAAGCATAGAAAAGCTTCTAAGGCATCTTTTACTTCAATGTTATGCAGCTCATCTTGCTCGCTTGCCCTTTTAAATACAGGGAATAAAAGTTTTCCGACGTTTTCAATGTGTACATTCGCTTTATTGATAATTTGTTCGCGAAATGCATCCGGCGGAAAATAAGAAGTTCGTAACCAAAACATTGATTCTTCACTTTCACCAAATCGTTTTGCATAACCTTTTAACAGATTTACTAGTAATTCTTCAGTGGACAATTTTGAAAAATTTTCGATATCGTCTGTGAAGCTCTGCAAATCTTTTTGAAGAGCGGATTCTAAGCATGTGAAATATAACTCTTCTTTTCCTTTAAAGTGTGCGTAAATCGATGGTTTTTTAATCCCAACTTCTTGAGCAATATTTGCTAATGAAGTTCCTTCGTAGCCGTAGCGTGCGAAATGAGAAAGTGCTACAGCTTTAATGCGGTTTGCTGTCATTTTCATCCCCTACCTACCGTTCGTTAGTTTAATTATATGAGATGGAAAATATAAAGTCAATAGGTGAAGAGTTGAAAAAAGAGCGCTATAGTTAACGCTCCTTTTTAGACTGTTTCTCGCTCAATTAAATGGAATGAAAGTTCTTCTGCGTTGCCGATAATTTGTTCACTTTGAATTTGTTTATGGAATAAAGAAAAAGCATGTGAGCCCATTGTGAGACCGGGATGTTCAATAGTTGTAATTTCTAATGCTTTTGAAATTTCATGGTTATCAAATCCGAGGATAGCGAGGTCTTCAGGTATTCGAATGCCATGTTTTCGCGCCTCTGTTAATAAACCAGCTGCAACTTGATCGTTCGCTGTAAAAATAGCGGTTGGACGATTTTTCATGTTTAAAATACGATGAAGTATTTTTGCCCCGTCCTGCATCGTATAACATTGATGGAAAATCCAATCAGGGTGCACTGTTTTTCCTTCGTGACGAAGAGTATCGGCGAAAGCTTTTTTACGCTCGATTGAATTAACACTTGTTTTTCTTGCTAAACAAATGCCGATTTTTTCATGACCTTTACTGAGTAAATAGGAAGTACCAAGGCGGAATCCTTCATAATGATCTACAAAGACAGATGAAATGAGCGGATGTTTCATTTTTTCACATGAAATAATGGGGGCAAATTTTGCGAACGGTTCAATTTGTTCCCATGAACTCGTTCGAGAGCAAATAATCATCCCGTCGAATTGTTTCATTTTCATCATTTCAAGAACGCGAATTTCTTCAATACTATCGTAATTCGTTTGGCATAAATTAATATGATATCCAGCTGCTAATGCTTCGTTTCCGATTCCTTCAATAATGGTACTGAAGTATGGAACATTAATGAAAGGGAGCATAACCCCGATTGTATATGTTTTTCCCTTTATTAAATGAATAGCATTAATATTTTTTGCATAGTTCAATTCTTCAACTGCATCTAGAACACGCTTACGTTTTTCTTCTTTTACGTAAGGGTGATTATTAAGGACGCGGGAAACAGTTGCTATGGATACACCAGCAGTTTTTGCAATCTGTTTTATATTGGCCATATGTATCACCTCTTTACTTAATTATAAGGGGAAAATAATAAGAATGAAAAAATCTTGACCTGAAAAGCTTTTCACAAACTATGTTATAAACATGACTTCTGTTATTCGCGTAACCTTTTTATTTGGGCGTGAGAGTAGCGGGGTCTTTTTTGTATGTTTGCAAAGAGTTTTTGTCAAAATGTGTGAGAATAACGTGGAAAGTTTTCGGAGGAGGCGTTTCATAACGAAGCGAATATGAAGAGAGTATAAACGCTTCGGTCGTTAAGAGAGCGGTATGAAAGGGCGGAAACAAATTGAAAAAAGGAATCGTTTGTTTCGTGTTTTCTAGTGTATTACTTAGCTCGTGTTCATTTCAGCAAACGATGCAAGAAGAAAAAACATTTGTGGGAACAACAGGGGGGGCTAAGGATCGTGTTACTGATCCTATCCCGCTAAAGGAGCTACCGAAATATTTTCCAGCGAAGTTCAAAGTTCCAACATTTTTACCTTATGACATTACGAGTGATGTGATGGGAGAGGTAAGGATGATGGGCAAGAAGAATGTTGTCGTAACGATTAAATATAAGCAACAAGAGAAAGGAAGGCACGACTATATAGAATTAACAGTAGCAAACTTTTCTTACAGTTTTCCATACCTCGTAGAAGAGAATCGATTTCAAGAACAAATGAGGCTGAATAATGGAGCGCCTGCTTATTTTAAAAATAAGGATGATTACGAACGAGGAGATGAATTCGCTACGCTTATATGGAAAGAGCAGGGAATTGAATATCAGCTATTATATCGTAATGTAGACGAGAAAGATGAAGATGTAATCAAGCAAAATTTATTATACATTGCGAACAATATGGAATGAAAAAACTAGCTGAATTACACAGCTAGTTTTTTGTATGTTATTTCTTTTTAATTTTGCCTGTCCAAGATTTAAATCCACCTTGTAATTGGTAGAAATCTTTGTAGCCTTGCTTTTTTAAGTATTGTGCTGCACGACCTGTACGGAATCCGCTTTGGCAGTATAAGTAAACAGGTTGATCTTTACGAAGTTCTTTATGACGAAGGCGAACTTGTGATAACGGAATGTTACGTGCACCTAAAATATGCCCTGCGTTATATTCGTCTGCTTCGCGAATATCGATAAGCTGTGCTTTACGGTAGCCAGCGCGAAATTCTTCTTCTGAAAGTGTTTTAATTAATTTTTTCTGATAGAAATACATCCATACAGTGTAGCCGATGAATGCTGCAATTGCGGCTAGTATAATAATCAAGTTTGTTGACACGATTCTATCGCTCCCTTTTTTCTTATCCTACTTTCAATATTATAATGACCATATGTATTTATGCAACAGATTCATTTGCATATAAGAAGAAATTTCGTATTCTTTCACAAATTTTGTCGAATTTGGTAGACTAGAGAATGTGAAAAATAATTGGTTATATGAGGTGCAGGATGGGAAAAGAAAAATGGTGTTATATTAACTCTGGTCAATGTTCACCGGCATTTAATATGGCGTTAGATGAATGTTTATTAAATTGGCAAAGTGAAAAGAAAATGCCTCCAACAATTCGTTTTTATGAATGGGAAGTACCAACATTAACAGTCGGGTATTTTCAGCGTGTTGAAAAAGATATAAATATGGATGTAGTTAATGAAAAGAAATATGGATTCGTTCGTCGTCAAACAGGCGGCAGGGGTGTACTACATGACAAAGAATTAACGTACAGTGTTATTGTGTCTGAAGATCATCCAAATATGCCAAAAACAGTTACAGAAGCATATCGTGTTATTTCGCAAGGCTTATTAGATGGTTTTAAGGCATTAGGATTAGAAGCATATTATGCAGTTCCGAAAACAGAAGCGGATCGTGAAAATTTGAAAAATCCGCGTTCAGGAGTATGTTTTGATGCACCATCTTGGTATGAAATTGTAGTTGAAGGAAGAAAAATCGCAGGTAGTGCTCAAACACGTCAAAAAGGTGTTATTTTACAGCACGGTTCTATTCCGTTAGAAATAGATTTAGATGAGTTATACGATCTATTTTTATTCCCGAATGAACGTGTAAAAGAGCGTATGAAAAACATGTTTTCTTCTAAAGCGGTAGCGATTAATGAATTAACAGATCGTACATTTACGATTGAACAGTTAATTAAAGCGTTTGAAACTGGATTTGAAAAAGGATTAGATATAGAGCTTGTGCCGTATGAACTAACAGAAGAACAGCTTCATGAAGTTCAAACGTTAGCAAAAGAGAAGTATGAAAGTAATGAATGGAATTATAAAAAATAAGGAGATGGCGACCGCCATCTCCTTATTTTTATAGTAAATTAAGTACTTTTTCTACTTTGATTCCTTTATCTTGTAAAGAACGAAGGCGATTTACAACGTCCATAATTTCTTTGTCGAATGTAACGCTAATACCTTGGCTTTGTAGCTCTTCTTTTAATCCTTCAATAGAATCATCTATGTCGATGCCAAGCTCGTAATCTTGACAAACTTCAATTGTCTTTTTCACAAGTTTAACATAATTTTCTTGTAGTTTTGTATTTGTTTCAGTCAAAGCAGGTTGCTTTGGTTTTGCAGGAGTAACCGGTGCTGTCTCTTGCTTTGTAACTGGAGTAGATACTGTTTTTTTCACAGGTGCTGGAGTAGATAGTTCTACAGCTGCTTCAACACTTACTGGCTTCGGTGTTGGTACCGGAGTAGGTTTAGGTGCCATAGCAGGTGTTTCTACTCGCGTAACAGGTTTTGGAGCAGGTGTAGCTACTTTTGGAGCTTCTACAACTACTTCTTTTTTCGGAGTAGCTTCTGCAACTGTTTCTTCTTGCTCAGCAGCTTCTTTATTTTCTTTGCTCCACATAACGCGTTCAACTTCTAGAGAAACATTATTTTTGTTCATCGCTGTTAATGTAACTTTACCAACTTCAGCGTTCCCAGTGAAATCAACAATTTTATAAATAACACTCTTGTTCCAATCCACGTTTCCGCTCAAAAATAATTCTTCGTTACATTTCGGCGTTAAGCCCTCGATTTTAATTTCTGCGTTTACACCGTTTTCACTATATACCATAATTAGCGAAGCATTTACATCTTCGTCTGCTAACATTAGTTCACGTACCATTTTGCCGGTGCGTACTTGCGTTTTCTTCTTAACTGACATCTAATTTCTCCTCTCAAAAATTCAGTAATAATAAAAAAATCGTATAACGAAAAATAATTGCTCACGAAGATTTATGATACCGATAATAAAAGCATCACGTCAACAATTAACTTTAATTATTTTGCATTTTTCTTATTTTCTTTATGAAATTTTTCAATTTGTAAAATTAGACAGAAGAAAAACAGCCTTTTGAAAGGCTGTTAAAAATTTGATTTTTTGTATAGTAATTTATATAAAATAAAGAATAGGATAGCGATTAAGGCGTTTTGCCAAAATGTTAGATGATAAATGAGATAAGGTTGTTTTTTAAAATAGACATTTAAAAATACAGCTGAACAAAATGGAGTAGCAAACGCGAATCCAAAGAGAACTCTTCTTTTCCAATCCATCTTTTGATCAAAAGAATAGCGTTTTAATAAATATAAAATGAAAAGTATACCTAGTACGATAAGTGAAATAGACAAAGTAGTTCCAGGAATACTAAAAGCTGGGGTGAATTGTTCAGTATTCTTTCCAAAGGTTAAAATGAAAAATGAAACAATTGCATCGATTCCAAACTGTATAGCAAGAAGTAAACTAATAGAAAATCCAATTAAAGAAGTTTTTTCTAGCTTTGTTTGGGTTGGTGAAGCGGATATAAGTTCATCGCAATAAGATTGTAAATCATCTCCAAAGATGTCGTAAGCATTTTTATTTTCAGTTTGTGCTTCGATAAGATGATCTAATATTTCTAGTAAAAGTTCCTCCATTTGTTGCGCGGGTACGTTAGATAATCGAAGATATACTAACATATCACCATAAGCTCCTTCGTTTTCAGGTGTTAAGAGTTCTCGTTTTTTGTTGTTTAATTCAACCATGTCTTTCGCCTTCATCCCTATCACTCCCCTTGTAATAAATTGTTTACCGTCGTTGAAACCATTCCCCAACTTTTTTTAAAGTCTTCAAGCTGTTCTAATCCCTTATCAGTTACGTGATAATATTTTCGCTTCGGTCCAAGAGAGGAAGCCTTTAATGTACCTTCAATAAGTTTCTCTTTTTGCATGCGTAACAATAACGGATATATGCTTCCTTCGCTTACGAATGTAAAGCCATGTTTATTTAATTTTGTACTCAGTTCATATCCGTACACTTCTTCTTGTGAAATGATGTATAGAATACACCCTTCTAGTACACCTTTTAACATTTGGCTGTGCATGATTTCACCACCTTTTATCCAGGTAACTTGCGTTGCAAGGTAGCTGATATCCAAATTATAACATTCAGTAACTTGCAACGCAAGTTACTGAAGTGGAAAACTTTAATCTGTGTTAATTTTACTTTGTTTCCCATACTAACGAGAGGAGGGAAGCATATGAAACCATTTATGCCAAAACTCGTTTACTTTGAACCGAGGGCACTCGAATATCCGCTTGGAAAAGAGCTTTATGAGAAGTTTACGAAGATGGGATTAGAAATTCGTGAAACGACATCACACAATCAAATTAGAAATTTGCCAGGCGAAAATGAATTGCAAAAGTATCGTAATGCAAAAGCGACACTAGTCGTTGGGGTGAGGAAGACATTAAAGTTTGATACATCAAAGCCATCAGCTGAATATGCAATCCCGCTTGCAACAGGGTGTATGGGACATTGTCATTATTGTTATTTGCAGACGACACTTGGTAGTAAACCTTACGTAAGGGTGTATGTGAATCTAGATGAAATATTTGAGCAGGCAAAGCAATATATGGATGAAAGGGCCCCTGAAATAACAAGATTTGAAGCGGCGTGTACATCAGACATCGTCGGAATTGATCATTTAACACATGCATTAAAGCGGGCGATAGAGTTTATCGGAGAAAGTGAGCATGGACGTTTACGTTTCGTTACAAAATATTCGCACGTTGATCATTTATTAGATGCAAAGCATAATGGGAAAACGCGTTTCAGGTTTAGTATTAATTCACGTTATGTGATTAAAAATTTTGAACCAGGGACATCGCCATTTGAAGAACGAATTGAGGCTGCACGTAAAGTAGCGGGGGCTAGTTATCCTCTTGGTTTTATTGTTGCTCCACTTTATATGCATGAAGGGTGGGAAGAAGGGTACCGTGAATTGTTTGAACGATTGTACAATGCGTTAAAAGACATGACGATACCAAATTTAACGTTCGAATTAATTCAACATCGCTTTACGAAACCGGCAAAAAAGGTCATTCAAGAGCGTTATCCAAATACAAAGCTTGAAATGGATGAAGAGAAGCGGAAATATAAATGGGGACGATACGGGATTGGGAAATATGTATATCAAAAGGATGATGCAGAAGTGCTGGAGGCAACAATAAGAAGTTATATACATGAGTATTTTCCTGATGCAGAAATTCAATATTTTACATAAGGGGAATCTGTATGCGAATATGGATTCTTTTTTGTTTTATATATTTAGGCTCGTTTCCACCTTGTCACGTTATTCTTTCTGGTGTATCATTTTATTGATTGCTTCGTACGGAATAAGCAAAATGAAATTGGATGGAGGAAACCGATGCCTACCCCTAGTATGGAAGATTATATTGAACAAATTTATTTGTTGATTGATGAAAAGGGTTATGCCCGTGTATCTGATATTGCTGAAGCGCTTAGTGTACATCCATCCTCTGTAACAAAAATGGTACAAAAATTAGACAAAGACGAATATCTAATTTATGAAAAATATAGAGGGCTTGTATTAACATCAAAAGGTAAAAAAATTGGGGAACGTCTCGTATATCGTCATGAATTGTTAGAACAGTTTATGCGCATTATCGGTGTGGATGAAAGTAAAATTTATAATGATGTAGAAGGAATTGAACATCATTTAAGTTGGGAATCAATTGACCGTATCGGTGATTTAGTACAATACTTTGAACAAGATGAAGTTCGAGTAGAAACACTTCGTGGTGTTCAAAAAGCAAATGAAGAGAAAAGTAATTAAGGGGAACGTGTCGCGTTTCCTTTTTTATTTCAATTGAAAAGGACGGGAGAATAATGAAAGCAATTATTTTTGATTTTGATGGATTAATTGTGGACACAGAAACAATATGGTTTCACTCTTTCAGAGATGCTGTTCGTGAATACGGCGGCGAGTTACCTTTAGAGGAATTTGCAAAATGTATTGGAACGACAGATGAAGTGCTTTATGCATATTTAAAAGAGCAATTAAAAGAAAAGTTTAATGAGCATACATTAAAGGAAAAAGTAACAACTTTACATAAAGAAAAAATGAAAATACCGAAAGCACGTGACGGTGTAAAAGAATATTTAGAAGAAGCGAAAGAAGTTGGATTAAAAATCGCATTAGCCTCTAGCTCATCTAGAGAGTGGGTCGTTCGTTTTTTAGAAGAGCTACAGATTAGAGAGTATTTTGAAGTGATTAAAACGAGAGAAGATGTCGAGAAGGTAAAACCAGATCCCGCTCTTTATAAAGTTGCGATAGACGAATTAGGAGTTGAACCATCGGAAGCTGTTGTATTTGAAGATTCATTAAATGGATTGAAAGCAGCAATTGCAGCAGGATTAAAATGTGTCGTCGTACCTAATGATGTGACAAGAAATTTACAATTTGAAAACCATCACCTTCGTATCGAAAGTATGAAAGAAAAAAGTTTGAAAGAAGTACTTCAATATATAAAGTGAAACTTTAATCAATGGGGGCTTTTCTCATCCCCACTGATTATTTGCCCATACTAATTGAGATAAAAAAAGACCGTATTTCCTAAAAGGAAGCACGGTCTTTTTTTTGTTTTTTTTACCTTCAATGACAGTTAAATGAGATTGTTTTCTTTTTCTTTTCAACGATGGAGAATTACCCTTTTTCCCCTTGTCATCAGAAGCATTTCGTTTCAAGAAAGAATTACTTAGGGGTGCTACATTTTGTTTCCCGTGTTTGCGGTTCGATTGTTTCGCTGCACGCTTATATGAGCTTTGCGAATTTGCAGAACCACTAGAGTTTGTAAACATTTTGTAGAGTAAGTAAAAGATACCGACGACAGCTAACATGATACCAATGTTTTTCAATACTCCCATTGGATCTGTAATAACAGATGAAACAAGGCCGAATATTGCTAATCCGATAATAAGCACAAATATAGCGAATGTAAACGAACGACCGTTCATAAGGGACACCTCCTAAAAACATATATTAAAATTAGTATATTAACGATGAGGAAAGGAGTTGAACACCATTTTTAAATAATTATTGTTTGTTTTCTAAACGTAATAATTCTTCAAACGATGCGATTGCAACTTCCGCTTGATCATCTGTTGGTTCTTTCGTTGTTAATAGTTGCAGCCATAATCCTGGATATCCAAGTACTCGCAAAACAGGGACATCTCGTAATCGATTGGTAAATTGTAATACTTCAAAAGAAATGCCGAGAACAACTGGAATTAATAAAATTCGGTTTACTACCCTTGCCCAAAGTGGATCTGTAGGAACTAGGAAATAAACAAACATTCCAATAATAACTGTAAATATTATAAAGCTACTGCCACAGCGATAATGGAGGCGAGTTTGCTTTTGAACATTGTCTACAGTTAGTGGAAGATTATTCTCATAAGCATTAATTACTTTATGCTCTGCACCGTGGTACTGAAAAACCCTCTTAATAAGTGGGGTTAAAGAAATAAAGTATATATAGCTCAATAATAACATGAGCTTAATGACACTTTCGACAATGATTTGCCCTGTATGAGATGGGAAAATCGGTCTCGTTAGTTCAGCTAATAGTGCAGGAACTGCTGTGAAAATTACTTTACCGAATATGAACGATAAAACGCCAACTGCTGCAACTCCTAATATCATCGTTAATTTTGATTGTTCTTCTTTTTTATTTGCAATTTGTTCATCTTCTTCTGGGTGGACATCAAATCGTTCTGAAGCAAAGTTTAAATGCTTCGCTCCATTCGCACTTGCGTCCACGATAGCGGCAATACCTCGTATAAATGGAATCTTCTTTAGGATAGATAATGCTTTATTACGAACGCGTGGTAATCGATAAAATTCAATCGATTTATCTTTACGACGAACCGCTGTAACAGTATATTCTCTACCGCCAAACATAACTCCTTCTATGACTGCTTGCCCGCCATATATTTGTTTTGACTCTTCTGCCATGTTAACACCAACCTGTATTTGTTTCTCTCTTATGTAGAAAAAGAGGTAATTGTCATACTTGGTCCTGCCATTTTGAAATGAGACAATCACCGAGTTTCCTTTATTTTATCGACAAATACAAGCAGATGACAAGGGGAAATGTTACGAGAGTAGGACATTTCTTATTCTTTTTATAGACAAATTTCGCAGAATTTAAACATGCTTCAAAATAGTTTCGGGCATACTATTGAGCGGAGGTGTCAATGTGAATCAAGAACAATCAACGATAAGGAACTTTGTACAAATTGGTTTATTTGGAGGCTTGTTTTGGGGAAGTATATGGTATTTCCTTCATATATTCTCGTTTACAGAAGCTGGACCTAATTATTTCCTTTTACCGTTTGCGTTTGGAGATTGGAAAGAAGGGGTTTGGGGAAATATGCTAGGCATCGTTTGTATGGGACTTCTTTCAATTTTAGTGGCCTTGCTCTATAAAGCTCTTTTTAAAAAGTTTGAAGGCGTATTACCTGGTATACTATACGGTTTATTTTGGTGGGCATTATTATTTTTGGGAATGGGGATAATGGCACCAGTTATAAAAAGTGCACTTCATTTACCGAAAGGAACAATTGTAACAACAGCATGTATCTTTATATTATATGGTGTCTTTATTTCATACTCTGTTGCATTCGAAGCGAACAATACAAATAGAGGAGAAGGGCTCGAGAAGACAAACTATTCAAATAAGTGATTCGTATGTTAAAATGTCGTATAGACATTCTTTAATATTAAGGAGTTTTAAGAAAATGAAAAAGTTACTCCTCGTAAATGGTCCTAACCTAAATCGCCTTGGTGTCAGAGAGGTAAATGTATATGGAGAAGGAACGTTAGCGACGCTTGAAACAGATATGAAACAAGAAGCAGAGAAAATGGGAGTGGAGTTAGAATGTTTTCAATCGAATCATGAAGGAGCTATTATTGATATTATTCATGAGGCTGATGACATATATGAAGGAATCATTCTAAATCCAGGTGCATTTACGCATTATAGCTATGCGATTCGGGATGCTATCGCAAGTGTTTCGATTCCGGTTATTGAAGTACATATTTCTAACATTCACCAGCGTGAATCGTTCCGTCACGAATCTGTGACGGCGGCTGTTTGTGCAGGACAAATTGTTGGATTTGGTTTTTATGGCTATAAGCTAGCGTTATTTGCATTAATGGAGAAATTGAGGGAGGCATAAAGTAATGGGAAAGATCGAGAGATTAAGAAGTGCTTTTGATGAGGCTGGTATTGACGGTATCGTATTAACGAATGAACATAGCCGTAGATATATGGCGAATTTCACAGGAACAGCTGGTGTTGTACTAATTTCAAAAGAACGTGCTCTATTTATTACAGATTTCCGTTATGTAGAGCAAGCTAGTAAGCAAGCGGTTGGATATGAAATTGTACAGCATGCAGGATTAATTCTTGATGAAGTTGCGAAACAAGTTAAAGAACTAGGAATTCAAAAACTAGGATTTGAACAAGATACTCTTACATATAGCTCTTACGTAACGCATAATGAAGCGATCGAAGCTGAATTTATCCCAACTTCTGGGCTTGTAGAAAAGTTACGCTTGATAAAGACTGATTCAGAGATTAAGATATTAAAGGAAGCTGCACAGATTGCAGATGCTGCCTTTGAGCATATTCTATCATTCATTCGCCCGGGAGTATCTGAAATTGAAGTGTCAAATGAACTTGAATTTTTCATGAGAAAACAAGGAGCGACATCTTCTTCGTTTGATATTATCGTTGCTTCAGGTCTTCGTTCGGCATTACCGCACGGCGTGGCATCTGAAAAAGTGATAGAAAAAGGAGATTTCGTTACATTAGACTTCGGCGCTTATTACAAAGGATATTGCTCTGATATTACTCGTACGATTGCAGTCGGTGAACCGTCTGATAAATTAAAAGAAATTTATAATATCGTTTTAGAAGCACAACTACGTGGTGTGAACGGTATTAAAGCTGGTTTAACGGGCCGTGAAGCTGATGCATTAACGCGTGATTACATAACGGAAAAAGGATATGGTGAATACTTCGGACACTCTACTGGTCATGGAATCGGTCTTGAAATCCATGAAGCACCAGGTTTAGCGTTCCGTTCTGATACAGTACTTGAACCAGGTATGGCTGTAACAGTAGAACCAGGTATTTATATTCCAGGTGTTGGCGGGGTACGTATTGAAGATGATATCATTGTAACAAGTGAAGGTAATGAAGTAATAACGAAATCACCAAAAGAACTTATTATTTTGTAATACACAGGAGGATTTTTTTACATGATTTCAGTAAACGATTTTCGTACAGGTTTAACAATCTCAGTGGACAATGCCCTTTGGCAAGTAATGGATTTCCAACATGTAAAGCCAGGTAAAGGTGCTGCATTCGTTCGCTCTAAACTACGTAACCTTCGCACAGGATCTGTTCAAGAGAAAACATTCCGTGCAGGTGAAAAAGTAGAAAAAGCACACATCGAAAACCGTCGTATGCAATACTTATACGCGAGTGGTGAGTCTCACGTATTTATGGATAACGGAACTTATGAGCAAATCGAACTTGGTGAAAACCAAATTGAGCGCGAATTAAAATTCCTAAAAGAAAACATGGAAGTATCTATTATGACATACCAAGATGAAGTACTTGGTGTTGAACTTCCGAATACTGTTGAATTAAAAGTGTCAGAGACAGAACCTGGTATTAAAGGTGACACAGCTTCTAACGTAACAAAACCAGCTACATTAGAAACTGGTCTTGTTGTACAAGTACCAATCTTCATTAACGAAGGCGAAATGCTTATCATCAACACTGGTGAAGGTAAATACGTTTCTCGTGCATAGTAGAAAAGCACTCGTGATTATCACGAGTGCTTTTTTTATAGAAAGTAGGGTAGATAGTAAATGGCAGTTATAACAAAACTAACTAAGACAAGTGAAAGAGTACCCGTGATATATGGAGTGAAAACGATTTGGAATGGTTTTATTTCACCAGTTTCAACACCAGTTAATGTCTTACTTACTGCGTGATCTGTAATGTTATTTCTATGGTTACTCATAATAATTAACCACGTAATTGCAAATATTGCTAAGCTGCCAAGGAAAAAACTCTCCATAAATGACCAAGAGACCATCTTTGAAAAAAGATAAATAATAGCTAATTCTACTACAATTGTTAAACTAATTTTCAATACCTTCATATTTTCCCCCCTCATTTTGTACGTCCAGCCAATTTAAAAAATTCTTGCGTGATACGACATGTAGTGAGCAAGGTGACTTTACTTCTTTCTCAAGTGCAGCGTGTTCGCCGGGAAACTTGTTTTCCACATGCAATGAAATATAAGGTAGTTTCTCTTGCGCCTTTAAAGAGCGAATGTTAGTCGTTTTAGCACCAGCGAATACGTATGTGAGTTGTAAGTCTAGGAAAGCGACTTTAAAGATTTCTTTTTTAGCGGCCTCATTATAGCTTTTTCCCCAGTATGGATAGCCAATCCAACTACCAATATGAGATTGCTTCTTCTCATAATTAATATGTTTAAGTGTGGTGAGGCCAATTATTTCATTTTTTTCATTTACAATCATTCTGGATAAAGACTTCTTTTGGCGTTCTTCTTCTATTGCGAAAAGAAGAAACGCCTTCGTGTCTTCAATTTTTTCTACCTGTATCCCTAATGCATTTTTTACATGTGGATTGCTTGATAGCTCGAAAATCACATTTGCATAGCGAAAATCGAGTGGTAATAAAGTAACGTGCTGCATCGTCCATACTCCTTTCTATTAAATATATCATAAAAAATAAGAATATTCAGATTCTATTAAGGTCGGAATAGGAAAATTATGTTTTTACTTCTGAAATAGACAACCTCTGCATATGGTTGTACAAATATATTCTTTTTTAGAATAAGGAACTAGTAACCGTTATGGGAGAAGGTGAGAGAATGAAACAGTGGCTAGCGGCAATGGAAACATCCGTGCTTGTGATGGGATTACTTCGGTTGTTTTCAGGTAGCGCGGAAATATTCGCCGCTTTGCTTATGCTTTATGTGAATGATGCGAAGAAAGCATTGTTTATAAATGGTATGTTGGCGTTTGTTGGACCGACCGTATTAATTTTAACAATGACAATTGGCATAGCGAGTGTAGCAAGTGAAATTTCTTTCCTGAAACTCTTTTTTCTAGCGCTTGGAATTGGCTGCATTTTTATCGCGTTGTTGAAATAGTAAGTCGAGTATAGTGGGGAGAAGCTTATGAAAGAAGTATTAGAGGTATTACCGAAAACGATGAAACAGTTAGTTGAAGGTTGTAAGCAATACGATGCTCTAGAAGAAATTCGCGTTCGAATTGGAAGGCCGCTAGAGTGTATCGCGCATGGAGAAGTGTTTTTTTATGACTATATCGCTACAGCGGAAGATGCACTCTACTTATTGAATAAATTAAGTCAATTTTCGATTTATACGATGGAAGAGGAATTGAAACGTGGATATGTGACACTACGAGGAGGACATAGAATTGGCCTAGCCGGAAAAGTCATTACAGAAAAAAGTGCGGTGAAAATGATTCGGGATGTCTCTTCTTTTAATATTCGTATTGCCCGTCAAAAAATAGGGATTGCTGAGCCGCTTCTACCATATCTTTATGAATCACGATGGTTAAACACGATGGTAATTGGCCCACCGCAAACGGGGAAAACAACACTTTTAAGAGATGTAGCACGCTGTATGAGTCAAGGTGTGAGTGCTTCGAAAATTCCTTCATGTAAAGTGGGAATTGTGGATGAACGATCAGAAATTGCGGGCTGTGTGAAAGGGGTCCCGCAATATGACTTTGGCACGCGAGTAGATGTATTAGATGCTTGTCCAAAAGCTGAAGGAATGATGATGATGATTCGTTCTATGAGTCCAGACATATTAATCGTAGATGAAATTGGACGTAAAGAAGATAGTGAAGCGATTATGGAGGCGGTGCATGCTGGCGTTCAGCTTTTTATAAGTGCACACGGATTTTCTTATGATGATGTTGTGAAACGTCCATCGTTACAGGCGGTGCTGGAACTCGGTGTATTTGATAGGTTTGTGGAATTGTCAAAAGCGAGAGGACCAGGAACGGTTATGCAAGTGAAAGACAGAGATGGAAAACCAGTATTACCTCATAGAAAGGCTCAAGGCGTATGGTGAAAATATTTGGTGCGGTATTAATAGTTGCTGTTAGCACTTTTTTCGGATTTTCATACGCTAAGCGGTATAGTGAGAGACCGCGGCAGCTTAGGTTATTGAAGGCGGCATTACAATCATTAGAAGCTGAAATTATGTATGGGCACACACCTTTATCTGAAGCTGCAGAGCGATTAGTTAAGCAAATGCCCAAGCCATTAAATTGGATATTTCAAAGCTTTTCGAGACGTCTAGAAAGCGGGGAACAAACAGTTAGAGAAGCTTGGATTGATAGCTTGAAGGAGAACTGGTCATTAACGGCGTTTAAACAAACTGAGTATGAGATTTTGCAACAATTTGGTGAAACACTCGGACAACATGATCGTGAATCACAACAAAAACATATTCGCTTATGTATTACGCATTTGGAAAGAGAAGAAGGCGAAGCAAAAGCTTTACAACTACAATACGAAAAAATGATAAAGAGTTTAGGGGTACTAGCAGGGCTACTTATCGTAATTTTACTGCTATAGGGGGGAGAAAGGCGATGTCCATTGACGTTGGATTAATATTTCAAATCGCCGGAATCGGCATTGTTTTAGCTTTCATTCATACCGTACTAAAAGAATTAAAGCGTGAGGATATTGCAAATTGGGTTATCCTTGTCGGTTTCGTTGTTATTTTATTTCATGTTGCATTTTTAATTAATACTCTGTTCGACAAGATTAAAAGTGTCTTTCTCTTCCAATAAAGGAGGCGGTTCGAATCGAAATTATACAAATTGTCGGATTAGGCCTCGTTGCTACATTTTTAGCTGCTGTTTTGAACCAGCATAAATCTAGTATTACATCGTTATTTATTGTGTTCATTGGTAGCGTGATGTTTCTTCTGTTAATTGATCAAATCCACGCTATTTTACAAATGATTGAGAGAGTGGCGAGTGAAGCGAAAGTTAGTAACGTATATGTAGAAACGTTATTGAAAATTATTGGGATTGCTTATATCGCTGAGTTTGGAGCGCAAATAACAAAAGATGCTGGTCAAAGCGCGATTGCTTCGAAAATTGAATTAGCTGGAAAAATCTTAATTCTCGTCATGGCGATTCCTATTTTGACGGTTGTAATTGAAACTATTCTCGGATTTTTGCCTACGGGATAAGGGGGAGTGAATGTTGAGGAAGTTCGGAGCTAAGCTGCTATTTGCTTGCTTCCTTTTCTTTTCTTTACCGATTGTTGTACAAGCTTCTCCTATAGAAACAAACGTCATGGATCAACAATTGGATAAGCTCGGAATTGAAGATGTGAAGCAATTTTGGGACGGGCTTGTTACAAAATATGGAGGTTATTTACCAGAGAGTCAAAAAGGAAGCTTTATGGAGTTTGTAAAGGGAGAGAAAGAATTCTCCATAAAAGAGTGGATGCTAGGGTTATTAAAATATTTATTTCACGAGCTCGTTGCAAATGGAAAATTACTTGGAACGCTCATTATGCTCACAATTTTTAGTGCATTACTACAATCACTGCAATCTGCTTTTTCAAAGAGTAGCGTAAGTAAAATTGCTGATGCAGTCGTATACATGGTACTTATTATTTTCGCTTTAAATAGTTTTTATGTTGTTATGACATATGCAAGAGAGACGATACAAACAATGGTAGATTTCATACTAGCATTATTACCAATTTTACTTGCACTCATTGCAACCGGTGGCGGTGTCGTGTCTGTAGCGTTTTTTCATCCAATCATCATTTTCTTAATGAACACGAGTGGGCTTCTTATGAATTATATTGTTCTACCACTTTTATTACTTGCAACTATATTAAGTATTGTAAGTACGATGAGTGATCAATATAAAGTTACGAAATTGTCCAAGCTTTTGCAAAACGTTAGTGTTGGGATTATGGGTATCTTTTTGACGGTTTTTTTAGGGGTATTATCTGTACAAGGAACCGCTTCAGCCGTTGCTGATGGCATAGCTGTGAAAACTGCTAAATTTGTAACAGGAAACTTCATTCCTGTAGTAGGAAGGATGTTTACTGAGGCAGCGGATACCGTTATTAGTGCATCTGGATTATTAAAAAACACAGTCGGGATTATCGGGCTCGTCATTCTGTGCCTAATTGTCGCTTTTCCAGCGATTCAAATATTTTGTATCGCATTTATTTATAAATTCGCAGCGGCAGTATTGCAACCAGTTGGCGGAGGCGCAATTATTCAATGTTTAGATATTATCGGACGAAGTATCATTTACGTATTTGCTTGTTTAGCTATCGTGTCGTTTATGTTCTTTTTAAGTATCACGATTATTATTGCTGCGGGGAACATTACGCTCATGATGCGATAGGAGGTGAAGAGTATGCAATTTGTTACAGAGTGGATTAGAAATATTATCGTTTTTTTACTCTTAGCGACAATGCTTCATCTTATTCTTCCGAATTCAAATTTACAAAAGTACGTTAAATTCGTTGTAAGTCTATTGTTAGTTGTATTAATTTTAACGCCTCTATTTAAGTTGTTACAAACAGATGTAAATGAAGTTATCGCAAATTTCAATGAAGAAAAGTCCGTAGCAGATGGATCAGTAAAAAATTCGATAGATTCGAAGAAAAAAGAAATACAAGCTCTAACACGTGCATATAGTTTAGAAGAGATGGCTACCAAAATGAAAAAAGACGTAGGAAAAGAGTTTGAGAAAAAGTATGGTATGACAGTCTCTGAAATACAAATAGTCGCAGTGAAACATGCAGAAGAAGTAAAGTCAGCGAAAGATATTCAATCTGTTGTTGTGACATTGAAAGAAAAAGAGCGTAGTAAAAATGATGCAATCGAAACAGTAAAGTCAATTGAAATTAATACGAAAGAACCACCAAAAAAATTAAAAGAAACGAATGTAGAAATGGAAAATTTCTTTTCAAGCAGGTGGCAACTAGAGGATAAACAAATCCAAGTTCAGATGGAAGGGAGGACAGGTAGCGTAAATGGACAATAAAGATAAAAATTCGAGGTTCTCATTTTTTCGAAACTTATTGAATGGGGATGAAAAAGAAAGTAATGAGAAGGGGAAAAAAGTAACACCTAAGTTTTTGCTTGTCCTACTCATACTTGGGATTGTGCTTATGTTTTCTAGTAATTTCTTTGCACCTAAAAAAGAAGAAGTGCCTGTGTTTAAAGAAAAGACAAGTCAAAACCAAGATAAAGATGTACCAACTTTCGGACAAAAAAACAATGATAATATGTCAAATGTAGAAAAATATGAAAAAGCGTATGAACAAGAATTGAAAGCTTCTTTAGAAGAGATAGCTGGAGTAAAAGACGTAACTATTAAAGTGAACTTAGATTCATCTGAAGAAAAAATACTCGAAAAAAATACAGTGAAACGCTCGCAAACAACAGGTGAAACTGATAAAGCAGGCGGTAAAAGGGAAGTAGAGGACGAGTCTCTTGATGAAAAGACCGTCATTATACGTGAAGGTGATAAAGAAACTCCAATTGTTTTGCGAACAGAGAAACCGAAAGTACGAGGTGTTCTTGTCGTAGCAAAGGGAGTGGATAATATACAAATAAAAGCAATGGTAAAAGAAGCTGTGACGCGATTGTTAGATGTACCATCTCATCGCGTTTCAGTATCACCGAAAAATTGATAGGGAGGAAATAAAGTGTTAAAAAAACAAACGGTTTGGCTATTAACGATGTTAAGTTTAGTGGTTGTACTATCTGTTTATTACGTAACAACTCCTGAAAAAATGAATACAGCAGCACCGGCAACGGGTGAAAAGATGGGGCAAGAAAAACAAGGTGCTGATAAAGCAGTTACAAAAGAAACAACAAAAGAAAGTACAAGCAAGGAAACTACAAATAAAGAAACAGACAAAAAAGAGAATGACAAAAAGGAAACAAGTAAAAAAGAGGCTAGCGTAACAGTTCAATCAAGCGATGAGAATTTCACAGCGCTACGTATGCAAATGGAAGATCAGCGTAGTGTAGAGAAAGAAAAGCTACAAAATGTAATGAAGTCATCAAAATCTTCAGCAGAAGAAAAGAGTAAAGCGAAAGATAATCTTGATGCAATCACTACAATGGAAACGAAGCAACAATTACTTGAGACAGTGATTAAATCTCAAGGTGGATATAAAGATGCTCTTGTAAGAGCTGATGGAACTGACATTAAAGTAACGGTTAAATCAGCAAAGCATTCACAAAAAGAAGCGAATAAAATTATTCAGCTTGTAAGAAGTGAAGGTGGTTCAAAAGATGTAGGTGTGAAATTTGATCCATCAGTAAAATAAATTGAAATTATAATAGGTGTTGCTGCTTCAAATGAGATAAAAGAATAATAGAAAAAGCTATCGATTTCGATAGCTTTTTTCTATTTCATCTTTGTTGTTGTATTTAGTCTTTTCAATTGGAAACGGGGAAATACGCTGTGAGTAAAAGATTAATGGTTCATGATAATGGTGATTACTTTTTCCAGATTTGACGTGGATGAAGAGGACCAATGCCCAAATCACTACGGCAGGCAAGAATAGAATGAGCCATATCATATGTCCACACCTCACTACAATAAATTTTATACACTTTGAACATACTATTCTTATATGAAGGAAGAATGAACGGCACGTAAACAAAAAAATAATATTTGGTAAAAATATGTTTTTTATCTTAGAAAAAAGAAGAGTGGTTAGGGAATTACGTGTTTACAATGTGAAGTTTTGAAAAGTGAAAAATGTTTTTTTAGGAAGTGGTCTTGCCAATTTTATGTGAAACTTGGTATTATTACTAGGTAATAATTTTTTAGTGGAATAATATTTTTACAGGAGTTTCGATTTATTACAAAGAAATATAAATTGGAATGTTTAAAAAATTTATCGTAAGATGGGAATAGTAAATATTTCTATTAGTAAATGAAATAAATTTTCTAATAGAATACATCGTATTTTTACAGTCAATCTAGTTTTAGTGATGAGAATCTGTAAAAACGGGACAAACAAGAGTATGGGAGTGGATTTTACATGTTTAAAATTCAAGAAGTTCGTGAATTAATTAAATTAATTGATAGCTCTAATATTGATGAATTTGAATACAAAAAAGACGGTACAACAATTAAAATGAAAAAACGTGGTAATGAAGTAATTACTGTGCAAGCACCTGTAACGAAACAAGTCATGCAACCAGCAGCACCTGTTGAAGTAGAAACAACAGTAGCGGCAGCACAAGTAGAAGTGCCAAAACAAGAAGAGAAGACAGCTGTTCAAAATGAAAACCTGCATAAAATCACATCACCGATGGTAGGAACATTTTATTCCTCTTCTTCGCCTGATACACCTCAATATGTAAGTGTTGGGGACAAAGTATCGAAAGATTCTATCGTATGTATTGTTGAAGCTATGAAATTATTTAACGAAATTGACGCAGATGTAGAAGGCGAAATTGTTGAAATTCTTGTTAATAACGGACAGCTTGTTGAGTATGGACAACCGCTATTTCTTGTAAAAGCGTAATAAGGGAGTCTTTGTGATGATAAAAAAAGTATTAATAGCCAATCGTGGGGAAATTGCTGTACGAATTGTTCGAGCTTGTAAAGAAATGGATATTGAAACAGTTGCAATTTATTCAGAAGCAGACAAAGAGTCACTTCATGTGCAAATTGCAGATGAAGCGTATTGTGTTGGACCAACGATTTCGAAAGAAAGCTATTTAAATTTGACGAACATTATTAGTGTTGCGAAATTAACAGGTTGTGATGCAATTCATCCGGGATATGGATTTTTAGCAGAGAATGCGGATTTTGCAGAATTGTGCCGTGAGTGTAACTTGATTTTTATCGGTCCAAGCCCAGAAGCTATTTCAAAGATGGGCACAAAAGACGTTGCACGTGATACAATGAAAGAAGCAGGGGTTCCGATTGTACCAGGTTCACAAGGGATTATTAAAAATACCAAAGAAGCGATCGAGCTTGCTAATCAAATTGGATATCCAGTTATTATTAAAGCGACTGCAGGTGGCGGCGGAAAAGGTATTCGTGTTGCGCGCCATGAAGAAGAGCTTGTAAAAGGAATTCAAATTACACAGCAAGAAGCTAGTACCGCTTTTGGGAACCCTGGTGTATACTTAGAAAAGTACGTTGAAGATTTCCGCCATGTTGAGATTCAAATAATGGCAGATACACATGGAAATGCCATTCATTTAGGAGAGCGTGATTGTACAATTCAACGCCGTTTGCAAAAACTATTAGAAGAAAGTCCATCACCTGCACTTGATGAAAATATTCGTCAGCAAATGGGTGACGCAGCAGTTAAAGCAGCGGTAGCGGTTGATTATACAGGTGCTGGTACGGTTGAGTTTATTTATGAATATAAAACGAAAAGCTTTTATTTCATGGAGATGAATACGAGAATTCAAGTTGAGCATCCAGTTACAGAAATGGTAACAGGGATGGATTTAATTAAAGAACAAATTCGTGTTGCTTCTGGAGAAAAGTTATCGTTACAGCAAGAAGAAGTACAATTTAATGGTTGGGCAATTGAATGTCGAATTAATGCGGAAAACCCTGCCAAAAAATTTATGCCATCTCCAGGTAAAGTAGAAATGTACTTGCCACCAGGCGGATTTGGTATTCGCGTCGATTCAGCTGTATATCCGGGATATTCAATTCCACCTTTCTATGATTCGATGGTTGCTAAATTAATTGTTCACGGAAAAACACGTGAAGAGGCAATTGCAAAAATGAAGCGAGCACTCAGTGAGTTTGTCATTGAAGGCGTACATACAACAATCCCGTTCCATTTGCAATTGCTAGATCATCCTGATTTTGTAAAAGGTGAGTTTAACACGAAATTTTTGGAAGAGCATGAACTTGTGACGCAGTGATACATTAAAGGAGGTTTTTTTCATGGCTGAACATATGTTAGATATGGGTCAAGATACAACTCTTGGAAAAGTAGAAATTGCACCAGAAGTAATCGAAGTAATTGCAGGTATTGCAGCTGCTGAAGTAGAAGGTGTAGCGGCAATGCGTGGTAATTTTGCTACAGATGTTGTTGAGAAGTTAGGTAAGAAAAATCACGGTAAAGGTGTAAAGGTTGAGCTAGCAAACGAAGATATTATTGTTGACCTTTATGTTGTTATGTATTTTGGTGTAGCAATTCCAGTTGTTGCACAAAAAATTCAAGACAATATACGCCAGGCACTCTTTACAATGACAGGACTTGAGCCAAAAGAAGTGAATGTTCACATCGTTGGCGTAACATTCGAAACACAAAAAACAGAAATCGAACCAGTGTAAGAGTGAAAAAGGTGCCTAGTAACGTAGGCGCCTTTTTTATCGTTTCAGTTCTTCACAAATTAAAAACCTCTAAATTATTATACTATTTCAAAAAATAAGAAATGTAAAAGGGAATGTTTCATTTTTCCAAAAAACGTACATTGTGATAAGATATGGAACTTGAAGTTAATCTTTTTATTATTTTTCAGCCTTGTACCCCGTGTGTGAAACGATAAATTGTGTTATTATCATTGTATTATAAGGTTGGAAAATCAATGAAAACTACAAGAGTAAGTGAATTGACGGCTTATAAATTATAATAATATAACAAAGCATAAGGAAAGACTTGAAGTATAAAGGAGAGTTACAATGAAACGTAGGACGGCTAGAGAAAGAGCTATGCAAGCATTATACCAAATGGATATTACAGGTGAATTAGAACCGAAAGTAGCGGTGGAAAATACGCTAGACGAAGGTGAAGAAACAAATGAGTTTCTAGAATCACTTGTTGTAGGATTTGTAGACAACAAAGAAGAGATTGACGCAGCAATTCGTCAAAATTTAAAGAAGTGGAAGCTTGAGCGTATTAGTATTGTTGATCGCAGTATTTTACGTGTAGCTGTGTATGAAATGAAATACATGGAAGAAATTCCACACAATGTAACAATTAACGAAGCGATTGAAATTGCAAAAACATTTGGGGATGAGGAATCTCGTCGTTTTATTAACGGCGTTTTATCTAATATAAAAGATACACTGTAATTTCTTTAAGGGGGAATCTTAAAATGGTAGCAGTAATCATCAAAGGAAATGAAGTTGCGGAGAAAAAACGAGCACAATTGAAAGAAGAAGTTGTGAAGTTAAAAGAGCAAGGGATTGTACCAGGATTAGCAGTTATTTTAGTTGGAGAAGACCCAGCATCGCGTTCTTATGTAAAAGGAAAAGAAAAAGGCTGTGAGCAAGTAGGGATTTATTCAGAGCTAATTGAACTTCCTGAAACGATTACTGAGGAGCGTTTGCTTGCTGAAATCGATCGCTTAAATGGAGACGACCGTATTAATGGCATATTAGTACAATTACCTTTACCAAAACATATTGAAGAAAAAGCTATCATTGAAAGAATTTCACCTGAAAAGGATGTAGATGGATTTCACCCAATCAGCGTTGGACGTATGATGACGGGACAAGATACATTCCTTCCATGTACACCGCACGGTATTGTGGAATTAGTAAAAGAAACAAATCTTGATATTTCTGGAAAACATGTTGTTGTAATCGGAAGAAGTAATATTGTTGGTAAACCG
This sequence comes from Bacillus sp. CDB3, assembly GCF_002081505.1. Taxonomy (NCBI): domain Bacteria; kingdom Bacillati; phylum Bacillota; class Bacilli; order Caryophanales; family Bacillaceae; genus Bacillus; species Bacillus sp. CDB3. Next base: position 159,411 of record NZ_ALBR01000011.1, read on the forward strand.
GTGGGACAACTGTTTTTAAATGAAAATGCAACTGTCACATATTGTCATTCAAAGACGCAAAATATAAAAGAATTATCGAAGTTAGCTGATATTTTAATCGTAGCTGTTGGAAGAGCGAAAATGGTAACAGCTGATTATATTAAAGAAGGTGCAGTTGTAATTGATGTTGGTGTTAACCGTTTAGACACAGGTAAACTTTGTGGTGACGTTGATTTTGATAACGTATTAGACGTTGCAGGATACATTACGCCTGTGCCAAAAGGAGTCGGCCCAATGACTATTACAATGCTTCTTCACAATACTGTGGAGTCTGCAAAGCGTGCAGGTGTTGTTTGTCAATAATTTGAATCGGCTATGAGGAGAGAGCAATGGAGAAACAATATTTAACCGTTACAGCATTGACACGCTATATTAAAACAAAAATAGAGTATGATCCGCATTTACAGTCTGTTTGGTTAAAAGGAGAAATTTCCAACTTTAAATATCATAGTCGTGGTCATATGTATTTTACATTGAAAGATGAAAATGCAAGAATTGCAGCGGTTATGTTTGCGGGTCATAATCGTAACATTAAATTCAGACCGGAAAATGGAATGAAAGTACTTGTAAAAGGAAAGATATCTGTTTACGAGGCGAGTGGTTCTTATCAAATTTATATTCAAGACATGCAGCCTGATGGAATTGGGAACTTGCATTTAGCTTATGAGCAGTTAAAAGTTCGTTTAGAGGAAGAGGGGTTGTTTTCTCAAGTTTATAAAAAAACAATTCCTCCGTATGCTAAAACAATAGGTGTAATCACGTCGCCAACAGGAGCAGCAATTCGTGATATTATTACAACGATTAAACGTCGTTACCCAATTGGGAATGTTATTGTGTTTCCAGTACTTGTACAAGGGGAGTCAGCAGCTCCCTCGATTGTACAAGCGATTCGTACAGCGAATGAAATGGGAGATATTGACGTTTTAATTGTTGGACGTGGTGGAGGCTCTATTGAAGAATTATGGGCCTTTAATGAGGAAGTAGTTGCAAGAGCAATTTTTACAAGTGAGATTCCGATTATTTCGGCTGTAGGCCATGAAACAGATTTTACAATCGCAGATTTTGTCGCGGATTTACGTGCACCAACACCGACTGCAGCAGCTGAGCTGGCGGTACCTAATATTATAGAGTTACAAGAAAAGGTATTACAAAGAACTCTGAGATTGCAAAGAGCAATGAGAGAGAGAGTACATAAAAAAGAAGAAAAACTGCAAGTGTTACAAAAATCTTATGCGTTCCGTTATCCAAGGCAAGTGTACGAACAAAAAGAAGAGCAGTTAGACAGGGCTCTTGAACAACTTGTTTTAGCGAAAGAGCGTTATATAGATAAAAAAGTAAATCAATTAAAGCAACTTTCATTTTATTTAGAAAAGCACCACCCATCTCAAAAAATTATACAAACGAAAACGGCAATTGAAACGTTGCAAAAGCAGTTGCAACGTGAAATGCAAACATTACTTCAAACGAAGGAGTTCGTATTTGTGAGAGCGGCTCAAAAGCTTGAGGTATTAAGCCCGCTTAAAGTAATGATGAGAGGGTATGGGCTTGTATACGATGAAGAGAAACAAGTATTAAAAAGCGTGAAAGATGTTAGCCTTGGAGATGCTGTTTCAGTTCAATTACAAGATGGAATACTAGATTGTAGCGTATCAAGCATAGAGGAGCGTGAATTGAATAATGGAAAATAAGTTAAGCTTTGAAGAAGCAATTTCGCAGCTTGAGCACCTCGTTTCTAAGCTTGAACAAGGTGATGTACCTTTAGAGGAAGCGATTTCTTATTTTAAAGAAGGCATGGAATTATCTAAGCTTTGTGATGAGAAATTGAAAGATGTACAAGAACAAATGGCAGTTATCCTTGGGGAAGATGGAGAGCTTAAACCGTTTACTGCTTTAGGAGATGAAGCATAGTGACACATATAGCTTTTGATGCTTTTTTGAAAGAGAGTAAAACTTTCGTAGAAGAAAAGCTTGTAAGCTATGCAAATGAATTACAATGTCCAAATGTGCTTCGTGAAGCGATGGCATATTCTTTGGAAGCGGGTGGGAAACGTCTCCGCCCGTTACTTTTATTTGCAACGTTACAAGCGTTTGGGAAAGAAAAAAATCTTGGAGTGGGTGCAGCTTGTGCCCTTGAAATGATTCATACATATTCGTTAGTTCATGATGATTTACCTTGTATGGATGATGATGATCTAAGACGAGGAAAGCCTACAAATCATAAAGTATTTGGTGAAGCAATGGCAGTTTTAGCAGGAGATGGTTTGTTGACATATGCTTTTCAAGTCATTATGGCATATGAGCATAAAGAAATCTCTGCTGAAAAGAAAGTAAGACTTGTACTTGAGCTTGCGAAAGCAGCAGGACCTGAAGGAATGGTTGCTGGACAAGTGGCAGATATGGAAGCTGAAGGAAAACGACTTACAATTAATGAATTAGAGTACATCCATAAGCATAAAACAGGTAAACTGCTTGAGTTTGCTGTACTTGCAGGAGCGATACTTTCTGATGCTACAGAAGAGCAGGAAGAGAAGTTACTTGCATTTGCGAAATATATCGGTCTAGCTTTCCAAATTAGAGATGATATTTTGGATGTAGAAGGCACAGAAGAAGAGATTGGAAAACCGATTGGTAGTGATGTTTCTAATGAAAAGAGTACATATACGACGTTATTTACTGTAGATAGAGCAAAATCTATTTTAGAGGAAAAAATTGCAAAAGCAAAAGATTCTATTAGCTCCTTGCAATTACAAGATGAATATTTACTATCTATTTGTGATTTGATCGCAAAACGTAATAACTAATATAACAGCGTTTTCATTTGTTGAGTCATTCATCATTTTATGATATAAATGTAGGAAAAGGTTTTTCTTTTCTTGTTATTGGCAAAAATATATGTAGATTACATTGCCGTTATCACTTCGTGTTAGCGGCTATTTTTTTCATCGCGTAAAGAAATATGATGTATAATATGATAAGTGAAAAAAATGGAAGTGTTTTCTGAAAGCAGGACAAGATAAAAAGAATAGAAAGAGAATTTCTTGTGTTGTGTAAATATTTCTTATAATATTTGACATGTTGACAGATTATGAAATGAAAGTGAGTGATCCGTGTGGATCTAACGCAAATTCAAAACCCTAGTTTTTTGAAAGATATGTCTATTAGTGAACTAGAGGGATTGAGTGAGGATATTCGTAAGTTTTTAATTGAAGAGCTCTCTCAAACAGGTGGACATATTGCACCTAATTTAGGTGTAGTAGAACTCACAATTGCTCTGCATAAATTATTTGATAGTCCGAAAGATAAGTTTTTATGGGATGTAGGACATCAATCCTATGTACATAAAATTTTAACAGGGCGTGCGAAAGAATTCGGCACATTAAGGCAATACCAAGGTCTATGTGGTTTCCCAAAACGCTGCGAGAGTGAGCATGATGTTTGGGAAACTGGTCATAGTTCGACGTCATTATCTGCTGCAATGGGAATGGCTCTAGCGCGTGATTTAAAGAAAACGGAAGAATACGTTATACCAATCATTGGCGATGGTGCATTAACAGGCGGAATGGCTTTAGAGGCATTAAACCATATTGGTCATGAAAAAACGGACATGATTGTTATTTTGAATGACAATGAAATGTCAATTGCACCAAACGTCGGTGCGCTTCATAATGTACTTGGTCGTTTACGTACCGCAGGGAAGTACCATTGGGTAAAAGATGAATTAGAGTATATATTAAAGAAAATCCCAGCAGTTGGCGGGAAAGTTGCTGCGACAGCAGAGAAAATAAAGGATAGTCTAAAATATTTACTAGTATCAGGCGTCTTTTTTGAAGAATTAGGCTTTACATATTTAGGTCCGGTCGATGGGCATGATTATGAAAAGTTATTCGAAACGTTGCAATATGCAAAGAAAACAAAAGGCCCAGTACTTGTTCATGTAATTACGAAAAAAGGAAAAGGTTATAAACCAGCTGAGAGTGACGTTATTGGAACTTGGCATGGAACAGGACCGTATAAAATCGAGTCAGGTGACTTCGTTAAACCGAAGGAAGTTGCACCAGCATGGAGTGCTGTTGTTAGTGATACTGTACTTAATCTAGCAAGAACGGATGAACGTATCGTTGCAATTACGCCTGCAATGCCTGTTGGATCGAAACTTGAGAAATTCCAAAAAGAATTTCCGGATCGCATGATTGATGTAGGTATTGCGGAACAGCATGCTACAACAATGGCGGCTGGTATGGCAACACAAGGGATGAAGCCATTCTTAGCAATTTATTCAACATTTTTACAAAGAGCATATGACCAAGTTGTTCATGATATTTGTCGTCAAAATTTAAATGTTTTCATTGGAATAGACCGCTCTGGATTAGTAGGAGCAGACGGTGAAACGCATCAAGGGGTATTTGACATCGCGTTTTTACGTCACTTGCCGAATATGGTGCTTATGATGCCGAAAGATGAAAATGAAGGTCAACATTTAGTTTATACGGCGATGCAATATGAAGATGGACCGATTGCTTTGCGTTATGCGCGCGGTAATGGACTTGGCGTTCATATGGATGAAGAATTAAAGGCGATTCCAATTGGTTCATGGGAAACGTTAAAAGAAGGCACACAAGCAGCAATTTTAACGTTTGGTACGACAATCCCGATGGCAATGGAAGCAGCTGAGCGTCTTGAAAAGGCTGGAGTTTCAGTCAAAGTAGTGAATGCTCGCTTTATTAAACCAATGGATGAAGCATATTTACATGAGCTTTTAGGGAAAAATATACCGATTTTAACGATTGAAGAAGCGTGTTTAATCGGAGGTTTTGGAACAGGAGTAGTTGAATTTGCATCTGAAAATGGATACCATAGTGCATTAATTGAAAGAATGGGTATTCCAGACCGTTTCATAGAGCACGGTAGTGTAACAAAATTATTAGAAGAAATTGGTTTAACGACAGATGCTGTTGTAGACCGTATTCATACAATGATTCCATCAAAACAAAAAAGGGCGTAACAAATGAGCGTAAAAAAAGAAAGAGTAGATGTACTATTAGTAGAGCGAGGACTTATAGAAACGCGCGAGAAGGCTAAACGTGCTGTTATGGCAGGGCTCGTATATGCGAATGAAATGAGACTCGATAAGCCAGGAGAGAAAATCTCACAAGATACAGAGATTACGGTGAAAGGGCAAGTTATGCCGTATGTAAGCCGTGGTGGTTATAAACTTGAAAAGGCATTAGAGACATTTCAACTTGATTTACAAGATAAAGTTATGATAGATATTGGTTCATCAACTGGTGGTTTTACAGATTGTGCGCTTCAAAATGGAGCGAAGTTATCTTATGCATTAGATGTAGGATATAATCAACTTGCGTGGAAATTGCGTCAAGATGAGCGTGTTGTTGTGATGGAACGAACGAACTTCCGTTACGTGACACCGGCAGACTTAGAGCGCGGGTTACCTCAGTTTGCAAGTATCGATGTTTCATTTATATCACTAAAGCTAATATTGCCGGTTTTAAAAACAATGCTTATGTTAAATGGTGACGTAGCTGCATTAATTAAACCGCAGTTTGAAGCTGGACGAGAACAAGTTGGGAAAAAAGGCATTGTTCGTGATAGAAAAGTACATGAAGCTGTCGTGGAAATGATTGTCGATTTTGCTCTGAAGGAAGGCTATGATGTCGAAGGTTTAACATTCTCGCCAATTACGGGCGGGGATGGTAATATTGAATTTTTAATCCATTTAAAATGGCATGGAGAGCGTGAGAATGGCGAAAATCATTCGCCGGTTTCTATTGAGCAAGTTGTTACAGAAGCGCATGACGTTCTAAAACAAAAAGGGAAAGGGGAATAACATATGTTGTTCCTCTTTTTGTTGTAATTGTATAATGATTGTAAAAACAATTGTGTACAAGAAACGAATTATACGTTAACATAAATAAGTGAAGTATACCAATGTTTAAACTATGGTAAGAGATAGTGTGAGGTGCAAATGTATGAATAAAGGTCAGCGCCATATTAAAATCAGGGAAATTATTGCGAACAAAGAAATTGAAACACAAGATGAACTAGTTGATATTTTACGTAATGAGGGATTTAATGTAACGCAAGCAACAGTATCGCGCGATATTAAAGAACTGCACTTAGTTAAGGTGCCATTACATGATGGACGCTATAAATATAGCTTACCAGCAGATCAACGATTTAACCCGTTGCAAAAATTAAAACGAAATCTAGTGGATTCATTTGTAAAATTAGACACGGCAGGACATATGCTTGTGCTAAAAACATTGCCTGGTAACGCTCATTCACTTGGGGCACTTATTGATCATTTAGAGTGGGATGAGATTATCGGAACCATTTGTGGTGATGATACTTGCTTAATTATTTGCCGTACACCTGAAGATACAGGTGTTGTCTCTGATCGTTTCTTAAATATGCTGTAACAAAAAAATCTTGTTTACTTTCCTCTGTAAAGTGGAAAGTAAACAAGATATTTTTATTGGTTAAAAATATGAATTATTAAATGCAATATAATATTTTCTTTAAATAAAGTTAGAAAATAGGTGGATTGACCCGTAAAACGAATGTTTGGTACAATGGAGCGGGTTAGATGAGTAATTTATACATATAAACATATAGTATAACTATTTGAATGAAGAGTACTTAAAAAAAGCCCTTAGTAGGGGATTAGTTTATAACGAGGTGAATGGGGCATTGTTATCGGAATTATCGATCAGAAACTTTGCTATTATTGAGGCATTAAATATTTCTTTTCAAAAAGGTTTAACCGTTTTAAGTGGTGAAACAGGAGCCGGAAAATCGATTATTATTGATGCGATTAGTTTGCTTGTTGGCGGCCGTGGTTCAGCGGAGTTTGTTCGATATGGAACAGAAAAGGCTGAAATAGAGGGTTTATTTTATGTAGAAGATGATAAGCATCCATGTATCGCAAAGGCAGAAGAATTAGATATAGAAATAGAAGACGGCATGATTATTTTGAAACGTGATATCGCTGCGAATGGAAAAAGTGTATGCCGTGTAAATGGGAAGCTTGTTACACTTAGTATATTAAAAGAGATTGGAAAAACGCTTGTTGATATACATGGACAGCATGAAACGCAAGATTTAATGAATGAAGAGCGTCATATGTTTATGCTAGATCATTTTGATGGAGATCGTATTGTTAAACAATTAGACACATATCAGAACGTATACGGAGACTATGAAAAATTAAAAAAACAGCTGAAATCTTTAAGTGAAAATGAACAACAAATGGCTCATCGTCTAGATTTAATTCAATTCCAACATGAAGAAATTCGTAAGGCGGATTTAAAAATGGATGAAGAATATGAATTGACTGAGGAACGATTGAAAATATCCAATTTTGAAAAGATTTATAAAGCGTTAGGGGATGCGTATCGTTCGTTGAGTGGGGACAGCCAAGGGCTAGATCATGTAAGGAATGCAATGAGCCAAATGGAGAGTATTACGCATTTAGATGAGGCGTATCAAGAAAACCATGATTCAATTGCAAATAGCTATTACTTATTAGAAGAAGTTGCATATCAGCTTAGAGAAAAGTTAGATATGATGGAATATGATCCGAAACGTTTAGATGAAATTGAAACACGGTTGAATGAAATCCGTATGTTAAAGAGAAAGTATGGAAATACTGTAGAAGAGATTTTAGCGTATGCTGATAAAATTGAACAAGAAATTTTTACAATTGAAAATAAAGACGTACATATTGAAACGACGAGAAAGCAGCTAAAGGAATTAGAAAGTGTTATCTTAAAAGAAGCGACGTTGTTAAGTGATATGCGTCATGAACTGGCAGACCATCTTACAAACGCTATTCATCAAGAATTAAAAGAATTATATATGGAAAAAACGAAATTTGAAGTGAGAATAATGAAGAGGGAAGGAAATGCAGAAGAACCTCTTGTAGAAGGAACACCGGTGAAACTTACAGCGGATGGCTACGATCACGTGGAGTTTTATATTTCAACGAACCCTGGTGAACCGTTAAAGCCGCTTTCAAAGGTTGCTTCTGGCGGAGAGTTATCTCGTATTATTTTGGCTTTAAAAAGTATTTTTTCTAAGCATCAAGGTGTTGCTTCAGTTATTTTTGATGAAGTGGATACAGGTGTGAGTGGTCGGGTTGCACAGGCTATTGCGGAAAAAATCTATCGTGTATCGGTAAACTCGCAAGTACTTTGTATTACGCACTTACCTCAGGTAGCTTCAATGGCGGACTCGCATTTATTTATTAGAAAACAAGTGGCGAATGATCGGACGATTACATCTGTTACGGTGCTAAGTACGGATGAAAAAGTAACAGAAATTGCTCGGATGATTTCTGGTGTAGAAATTACAGATTTAACGACAGAACATGCGAAAGAGTTACTTACGCAAGCACATCATTTCAAACAGACAGCAGAGGCTATCCAGTAATGGATAGCTTTTTTTCTCAAATGATGATTTCTTAATTCTTCCGGTTATAAATAAAGCACTGCAAGGAGAGATTAAAAAGTGAAGCCAAGAGGCTGAATGTGGGGTAGGAGCGAGGAGAGTGAACAAATTGAAATTAGAAAGATTTCGAAAAATAATAGGTCTTTGTCTCCTTGTTTCTTTAGTTTTTATTGGATGTTTTAAACCGCTTCGAACGTTTATTTCATCCCCGAAACAACTTGTTGTTTTTGAAGGACAACAATCAGAAATAGCATCATTACCAGTTTTTAAGGCTTCATCTACAAATCGTAATGTATTTACAGTAAGTTCAAATGAACAAGAGCTTATGGTGAATTCTCACCAAAATGGTGAAGCTGATATGGTGTTTCAACTCGCTGGTTTTCCAGTGAAAAAAGTAAATGTAAAAGTATTGAAAGATTTTAAAGTTATCCCCGGTGGACAATCGATTGGTGTGAAATTGAACACAAAAGGTGTACTTGTTGTAGGCCATCATTTAATTCAAACTGAAAAGGGTAAAGTATCTCCTGGTGAAACAGCTGGTGTACAGATTGGGGATATGATTACTGCAATTAATGGGAAAACAATTGAAAGAATGAGTGATGTAGCACCATTTATTCATAATAGTGGAGAAACAGGTGAACCGCTTAATCTTGTTTTGCTAAGAGATGGAAAATACATTCGCACTAAGTTAACACCACAAAAAGACAGCGGGGAATCGTCTTATCGTATTGGTTTATATATTCGTGACTCGGCAGCTGGAATTGGAACAATGACATTTGTTCATCCGGATTCCATGAAATACGGGGCACTTGGTCATGTCATTTCTGATAATGATACAAAAAAGCCAATTCAAGTAGAAGATGGACAAATTATGCGCTCGACCGTAACCTCTATTGAAAGAGGAAGTCACGGGAATCCAGGAGAAAAATTAGCAAGATTTTCACCGGATCGTGAAGTGATTGGTAATATTACAGTAAATAGCCCGTATGGTATTTTCGGGAAATTAAATACAAATATGACAAACGGCATAATGGATAAAGCAATGCCTATCGCATTATCCCATCAAGTAAAAGAAGGACCGGCGAAAATATTAACAGTTATTGATCAAGATAAAGTTGAGGCGTTTGATATTGAAGTTATTAGTACGGTACCGCAAAAGTTCCCAGCTACAAAAGGTATGGTTATAAAAGTGACAGACAAACGTTTACTAGCAAAAACGGGTGGTATTGTACAAGGGATGAGTGGAAGTCCGATTGTACAAAATGGGAAAGTAATTGGTGCTGTTACACATGTATTTGTAAATGATCCAACGTCAGGATACGGTGTTCATATTGAATGGATGTTACATGAGGCTGGAATTAATATTTATGATCAAGAGAAAAAAGCGAGCTAATGCATATTAGCTCGCTTTTCTATTGAAAAATTCGTTGAAATTTTGTAAAAGCTCCGCAAGAGCTGTTTTTTGTTGTAAAATATAAGAAAAGGGTTGAACGTTTCGTTGTAATTCTATGATGGAATGTGTTGCGAAAGAAAGTAAATGGGCGATAAATATATTTTTTTGTGTTTTTATCGGAAAGTAAGAAACTTTAAAAGGGAATTTTCACACAATTGTCGAACAATTCATGTAGCCTAGAAGCTTACACATGTCGGAAGAATCGATTCGGTAAGGGAGGAAAAACTGTGGAGAAAATTAAAGTATGTCTTGTGGATGATAATAAAGAATTGGTATCAATGCTAGAGAGCTATGTTGCTGCTCAGGATGATATGGAAGTGATCGGAACTGCTTACAATGGTCAAGAATGTTTAAACTTATTGACAGACAAGCAGCCTGATGTACTCGTTTTAGACATTATTATGCCACATTTAGATGGTCTAGCTGTGCTAGAGAAAATGCGACATATTGAAAGGTTAAGACAACCTAGCGTTATTATGTTGACAGCATTTGGACAAGAAGATGTGACGAAAAAAGCGGTTGATTTAGGTGCATCATATTTCATATTAAAACCATTTGATATGGAGAATTTAACGAGTCATATTCGTCAAGTGAGTGGTAAAGCAAATGCTACCATTAAACGTCCATTACCATCTTTCCGATCAGCAACAACGATCGATGGAAAACCGAAAAACTTAGATGCGAGTATTACAAGTATCATTCATGAAATTGGTGTACCCGCTCATATTAAAGGGTACATGTACTTACGAGAAGCAATCTCTATGGTGTACAATGATATCGAATTACTAGGATCTATTACGAAAGTATTATATCCAGATATCGCAAAGAAATATAATACAACAGCAAGTCGTGTCGAGCGCGCAATCCGTCACGCAATTGAAGTGGCTTGGAGCCGTGGGAATATTGATTCTATTTCGTCCTTATTTGGTTATACTGTATCGATGTCAAAAGCAAAACCTACGAATTCCGAGTTCATCGCAATGGTTGCGGATAAGCTGAGACTTGAACATAAGGCTAGCTGATTCAATAGCGACAAGGGTTTAAATGCTCATCTTGTAATTGGTAAAAGCCAATAAACATGATTTCAATCCAATAAATATTTTGATACATACCCAATGAATGATTTTTATTCGTTGGGTATTTTTTATTTGTGAAAAGGAGCGATTTCATGAAGGTATCGGAAACGGAATGGTATTTAAATGACTTTTTAATTTATTGTCAAAGCAAAAATCTATCACCGAAAACAATTTCATCTTACGAGCAAACATTAAAATTGTTCCTGTTATGGTTAAAAAATGAACAAGACCTTGAAGAAGTCAACCATGTAAAAGCGGGACATATACGTCAATACATTGCCTATGTCCAAGAGCGTGGCAAATATACGGTAGTAAGTCGGGAAGATTCAATTCATAGCAATCATCCACAGAACCGAATGGATTACAAAAAAAGCGTGAGTAACGTAACCATTAACAATTACATTCGAAATATTAAGGTATTTTTCAATTGGTTACATGAAGAAGGTGAAATAAGGAAAAATCCTGTAGACGGTATATCGACAATCAAAACGGAACGTAAACAAAAAAAGGCGATAACAAAACAGGAGTTTCAAAAATTGTTAGATGTATTCGATTATACAAAATTCCACGGTTATAGGAATAAAATAATTGTTTTGCTACTACAAGACACAGGATGCCGAATAGGAGAAACTTTAGCAATTAAAGTCGATGATATAGATTTCAAACATCGTATGATTTTGCTGAAACATACGAAAGCACGACAAGAGCGATATGTATATTTTTCACAGACATTGGCACGTGAATTAAAACATTATTTGCAATTTAAAGATAGATACACGGAAACCGAGTTATTATTCCCCACAACGAAAGGAACTGAGTTGACGATACATTCCTTTGAGAAACAATTAAGACAAGCTAGCGACAAAGCTGGCGTGTCTGTGCATCCTCATCAGTTGAGAAACAACTTCGCAAGGGAGTATTTGATGAATGGCGGTGACATTTACACGTTATCACGAATTTTGGGACATTCATCAGTACAAGTTACGGAACAAGCATATATGGACTTAACACGAGAAGAAATAGCGAGGAAATATCACGAACACTCGCCATTAGCGAAATGGAAAGTTAGGTGACAAAATAAAAAACGAACGGATTACAGGATGGCCGTCCTACCGCTCGTTTACCCATGATACAACAATCCCAAAGGATTATTATGCTCTTATTTTAGCATGATTGTTCCTTTGAATCAAAGGAGAAATATGTATGTGTATTAAGAGCGAAATCAACCACATTCAGAAACGTTTGCTTGAACGACTGAACGTTAAAAATGGATCGACGTTGTTTACTATTATCGAGGCAATTTCCCAACAAGCGTACGCAAAGGGCTCATTCGTGGTGTCACAAAAAAATTCAACATTAGCGGTTAAATGTGATGTTACCGCTTCTACAATTTCACGCAACCTAAAGAAAATCAAGGACAAATGTGCTGATTTAATTCAGATTGAACAAAATCGTAATGTATCAGAACAATTCGCTTCACTAGTATTTACGCTGATTCCACAAAATGAAAGAGGTTGCGAAACGCAAGGTCTTGAAAAATGTCAAACGGTAGTGACAAACGGAGAACAAACGGAAGAATGCAATGGTGATGCGGAATTTCATGATATTGCTGAATCGCCTTCTAGAAGTTTTTCTAATCATTCCGTAGTTTATTCTTCTACTCATAATAATAATTTAAATACTAGTATTGTTAACAAAAAGGACGTTGAACAAAATAATATTATTCATGACGAATATGTATTTGCACGTAAAAACGGAATCAGCAAAAAGATGTTCTTTAAGGTCATTGATGAAATCAAAAATAAAAATAATATCCGTAATCTCAAATCATATATCCGTGGGACAATTAACAACATAATCAATCACATATCATTTCGTCGTGGAGAAAAAACATATGACAACCCAATGAATCAATTTTTTTATGAATGGCTGCACGAATGAGATTCCCTCAAATTTGATGATATCTAGCGATATTTAAACATATTTTATTGAATATTAATATTCAACGAACAGTCGTTTGAATGACAATTTTTCCTGTATGTGGTAAAAATTTAGACAAACCATATGAAGGAGCGATATGTATGCCATCTGAAGTAGAATATGATAATATGACCATTGCTGAGGGATTGGAAGAGTATAGTAAATTAATGAAGATGTTTAAAAAGCGTGGAGCGATACGCACAAATAATTTTGTGGGAGATATGGGTGAAACCATTGCAATTGAGCATTACAATGCTACATTGTCATTGCCTAATTTACATGCGGTGAAAATAGGTGAAAAGAATATAGATGCCATCAGTGATACCAATGAGCGATATTCCATAAAAGCGACACGTACACAAATGACTGGCGTGTTTCATGGATTAAATGACCCTGATTCCGATATGCCACAAGAACAATTATTCGAATACGCCATTATTACAGTTCTTAATGATGATGTTACGCCAAAAGCGATATACCAATTAAATTGGGAAGCATTTATGTCATTAAAAAAATATAACACTTCTAAACGTACATGGTATTTAATCATAAGCAATGAATTAAAGCGCAAGTCCCAAATAATATATGAACAGTAACCAAAAAAAAATGACCACTCACCAAATAAATGATGAGTGGTCGTAGTAACATTGACATAGACTTCGCTATATAACCGAAAAGAGCATTTTTACATGGTTTTTGGAAGGAAAACCATTATGAATTACTTAAATTAAACATAATACTATTATATTGACTTACTCTGAATTGTAAGGAAGCCACATGAAAAAACATGATCTTGAAAATCTAATAAAATGCTGATTTTACTCATAAAAAAAAATAGGAGCCGATTTCTCGACTCCTAATGAATTACTTCATTTTTAAGCATGCGATAGCATTTTGATTTAACACTTTCCCATCCATATATGCATCTAATACAATTGTGTTTGTACCACGTAAAGCATTTGCAGTATCATTATCAATGTACTTTAAAGTTTGTCCTTTTTTCGTCATTGTAGCATAACCTTCACCAAGGTTTGCAAATACTACTGCACGTTTGCCAGTTTCCATGTTTGGCATTACTTCACTGATTAAAACAGGTTGACCAAACAATCTGTATGTTACACCAGTTTCAGCAACATCTTTGACTAAGTGATAGTGACCCATAGCGTCTTTCATTTTTGCAATTTCGTTAAATACTTGGCGGTTTACAATGAATACTGCATCTTTAACATAATCAGGGTGAATTGAGTTGTTTAATACCAATAATTCATCCAGTGTGATAACAGCAGATGAACCAGCAACGATTTCTTGAACTGTTACATCGTTTAAGATACCTTCAAATTCGCCTTTTGTTTTGTCGCCAGTTAAAATTGCCATATCAACAGTTAAACCTAAACGACGTGTTAATAATTTTGTGGCATAACCAACTACATCAATACCAGAATCATTGATTAATTGCTGAGATAATTCGATAGCTGTACCAACACGTTTTTGTTCAAGGGTGATTTTGTCCATTGTGAAATCTTTTAAATCAATATTTTGACCTTCACCGAACCAACCTGCTGTACCGATTGTTTTCTCACGTAACACTTCTAATTTTCCTGAAACAGGTGAAAAATTTTGTGTACGAGCGAATAATGGGGCTACTTCTTGTAATTTTTCTACAATGTAATCTGAAATTGTTGATGGGATTGTCAACATACCAGGAGATGCACCAGTTGTGATTGAACGAACTTCTTCGCCATCTTCACGACGGAAAAATTGTTCCAGTCCTCGTTTTTCAGTTTCAAAAGCATTTAATGTATTTGTCATAATAATTTCCTCTTTTCTTTGTGATAGGTTTCTTGATTCGACAGAGTTGATCTTGTCGTTAATTTTTTGAACTTCGCTTAAAATCGCTTCTTGACGTAATTGTTCAGAAGGAGTGAATGAACGTTGTTCAGTTGTTTTTGATTGCTCGATTCCGTTCGCTTCGAAAAGTAATTCTTGCTTGCGTTCCTCGAGTTGTTTTAGAGTCATATTTTCAAATTGCATAATTGGTTGATTCCTTTCCGTTAAATTAGGCACTTCAACGTCTTGACGAATATCGTTTGAACGTGCTTCGATTGTGCTATCTTCATACGCTGGGTCTGAAACAATGGAACATTCATATAACGCAAGTTTTTTAATGTAACGTTTAGTAACGCCATGTTCTTTTTTCCAATCATCATCGAGAACTGCCATTCCAAAAGACATTTTGTTTAATGTCCCTCGCTTGATAAGAGCGTGAATATGTTCTGATTGGTTACTAGGAACAAGGTTTGCTTCCATTTCCAAACCTCTTGATGTTTCTGTAAGTTTCAAAGTTTCATCTTTTGTACGTGCCAATAACATGTTCTTGTCGTGTTCGAGTAAGAGTTTTACGTCATTACCACGTTTTAACGCATCGTCAAATACGCCCGATTCAACGCATTCAATGAATGGCTTACCGTTTTTGTCATATAAAACGTGCGAATCTTTTCCAGTTGGATTGACGAGACCACGCACAAAAAACCCGTCAGATGATTCGTTAACCTCTGACAGGCTGAAATTGCGTTGTTCAATTGGTTGGTTCATTTTTTATATCATTTCCTTTCTCTTGATTTGATGTGCCACCGTCTGTATTAGGCACTTTCATTTCTTTTGTTTTAGGGTTATATAAAACATGATTTAATCCCCACATGAATACATCATCATCAATTTTTGGTAAATCTAATTTTGCACGGGCTTCATTGATTGTTAATAATCCTTTTTCTAACCCTAAAGCAACTGATTCAGTACGTTCCTTCTCGGTAGCACGTAACAATTCACTTGTGTCAAAACGGAAATAATAACCTTGTAATTTTTCTTTTTCCGTTAACAGTTCCTTATTGAGCACCTTTTCAATATCAACCAAAATAGGACCAATCGTATGTTTTAAGAAATGCAAACTGTTTTGTCCTACAGTGTTGTATTTATTGGCCTTTGTGCTAATCAGTGACTCTGGGACACCGAATAGAGTACATATTTTTGAATCCGTTCTACTCATCGTTTCATTCATTTGAATTTCATTAGGATTCATTGAAATTTTGTCAAAAGACATACCTTCTTCGAGGATGACTGTTTTCGCTGAGTTTTTAACGCCACCGTAAAGTTTTGCCCACGCTTCACGTAAACGTTCAATTGCGGTTTGAGATAAACGAGCGGTTGTTTTTAAAATACCAAGTGGTAACGCTCCACGGTCATAAATGCCATTTGTATATTCGATTTCAGCGAGTGCTTGCTTGAACAATTTATCTCCATGTTTCAGAAGACCTTCACCTTCAAAATCGTCAGCTGGAATATTTATTACACGTAATAGTTCATCAGGATGAAATATTTTGCGTTCGTTTGTCCCAACATGTTGACCTGTAAAAGTTGTCAATTGGTATTCCGCATGTGTATATTTGATACCGTCATGATATTTGTTTACAACTGCTACATCTTTTGCTGATAAATAATTCAATTCTTTTAGAGATTTCATCGGTTCACCAAGAACTGTTTTTACGTCATAACGTTTGTATAAGAATGCCTGTCCATATAACAAATAATCCTTAACCAAACCCTTCATAAACGTTTCATTTTCATCATTTAACAGAAATACACGTTTATCGCTTTGAACTTTTTCAATTGATCCGTCCGCATTTTCCTTATGTAAATTAATCGGTAGACCTGAAACAGTTTTTACGGTTAAATTTAAACACGCTTCAGCGGTTGGAATTTGTGTTACTGTTTTTTCATTAACGACCATTCCACCAAATGAACTGTTCGGTGTGATTTCAACGCCACCAATGGTTGGTTTTTCTTCAGTACTACGTTTTTCAAATAGGTTTAAGAGTCCCATCGTTTCAAATCCTTTCGTATAAAATACAAATAGACGTAACACTCGGTTACGCCTACGTTAAATATTTAAATGCTTTTTAATGCCAACAAATGGAGTTGTTGACACTAAAAACATATAAGAGTTGGTACATGTAAATGTGAAGAAGTTACATTTACAAATTCCGAAAAACAGTAACAGAAATGGAAATAACGGTTACTGTAAATATGATGCAATTTCCGTTGCACCAGTTATCACCGCAAGAAAGGACACTGCAAGGGTATATAATAAACGGTGATAATTGCTACAACGGAAATCAATCAAACTTGTTCCACCAACCTTTAATCCATGACAATGTAAACGGTGGTTGGTCATCTTTTGCTAACATTTCATTAATCATGTCTAATGCTTGTACTTGCTTTAATTCTTTTTCTCTTTCTTGTATTTCTTCTAATTCCAATATTGCAAGAATCCTATAATATTCTTTTTCGCCAACTATTTTAATTAACGACTTATCTAAAACTGCCATGTAGTCACCATCTTTCATAAAAAATATCCCGCCTTTTACAAAGACGGGACAAAAAATAAAACCTAAGGAGAATGCTTATGTCAAAAGCATTAATTTAAAAGTCGTGCTCAGCGACCCTCATAATATATATACAGTCCTTGGTGATGAATAAAGAGCAAAACGCAAAAAAACGAAAGGTTTTTTATGTTTATTCTCGTACAAATACATCCCAATATTCTTGAATATCACCGAGAGCTTTTGTGTTCTTTTTCAATTTACAATATACCGCTTTAACGTATAAATACGTTTCATATGAAACTCCCACTTGGGGTTCAACATTCAACAAATAGTCCAATGGTTCAATGACTTTTGGGTGATTAATAACTTTACGGAATTTATCAATGTGCAATTCGTAATGGTCATATGTTTTTAGAAATTCTTCAGTGAAGTATTGTTCAAGTTGTTTCATGATAAATCCAACTCTTCATTATTCGTTGATTCCTGGAGCATACGTCTTGTTGATGCTGAAAGATTCAATTCTTTCATTAATTCGATAGATTTTTGTGTTGCGGTTGCCCATAATTTATACGCTGAATTTTCTTTTCTACCATGTAACCCATCGACAAAAGTTCCATATTCATCAATTTCCATCTGACATTCTTTAATGGTTCCTAATGCAAATGCTAAGTTGGTTAAATGTCCTTCATCGAATGTGTTTGATGTACCAAGTTTCTGTAATTCTTCTACGATTATCTTGTAATATTGTTTTGCATGTTCCCGTAAATGTGACGGTGGTTCAACTTCAACAGGTTCAAATGTTTCATTGAAATCCATAGTTTCATCCATCATTGCTGCTAATTTTAATGGTGTTCTTTCGTTACGTGCGGTTGTTCGTGGGTCTTGCATTATGATCTTCTCCTTTTACATTAATTTCAAGAAAACATTTCTCGGTAGCGTGAGTCCTCGTGTGAACGAGGGTACAACTGGTCCTCTGCTCTTCTTAGTTTTTCTTTCTAAAACATAACGGGGGTATCTATATAACAACTAATTATGTAGTTGTTTTAATTTCCTATATTTATATGAATGTTGTATATTTTCTCGGTGTGTTACCCATTCAAGATTGCTTACATCATTGTTAGTTCTGTTTAAATTAAGATGATTAACAAATGGTTTGTTATACACGTTTGGTATATATGCTTGTGCAACCAACCTATTAACACGATATGCTTTCTTTTTGATGAGTACATAATGATAACCATCTTTATCAAGAGATAGTTTTCTATGGTGCTCAACACCAGTAACAGTGTTTATTGATTTAACATTGCCTTGTGATGATATATAATATTTACGTTTAGCACTTTGACCAAACTGTTTCCATTGTTCATTCATAGTAGTTACTCCTTTACATAAAATAAAAAGAGCCACCGATTTTCGGTGACTCATTATAAAATCATGATGTTAGAACTAAATTGTTTTGGTTTACATACTGTGTGTTCTTCAACAGGTATTCCGTCAATCAGTACTTTCCCATCTTCAAAAGACATAATTGATTCCATCGTTAAAATTGGTTTGGGTTCGTTAAGTTCTTTGTCAATGAATTTAACAATATCTTCAGTGCTTTGACTTGCATGAAGCAATTTATTTTCATCAAATTCGAATACCAAATATGTATTGGATTCATCGTGTAATTTGATTTCCAATTGATAATCAACATTTAATTTATAAGGTGTCAATTCATAATCACCATTTTTTACGATTTCACTTTTGATAATATCAATCAATAATTTTTCTAATTTTTTCATGATTCATTTCCTCCATGTGTATTTGATTTAAAATCCGATTTTGTTTTTACGCTGAATGGTTTGCTCAAGTGATTCATTGATTTTTTCCAGTGAATTAATGTAAAAACATAAACTTGCAAATGCAAAATCCATAAGCACTTCTGAAAAAGAACTCCAATTTTTGTAACGAACATGTTCGCAATATCTACGAGAGCAAACACTGACCACAACCAACCTGAAAATTTATAAAACTTAAATTTTTTCATTGTAAATCATTTCTCCTTTTTGAATATTAATATTCAATTTATTTATCATTATATTTGTCTTTACGGATTAGGTGTTGAACATAAACACTGAATGAATATCCCAAACTTTCCGCTTTTACATTTGCCAATTCTTTATCTTCAGGCAATAAATGAATTGTTGTTGGTTTTTTTTATTTTCTTTTTTCATTTTTAAACCTCCTAAAAGTTGTCCTACTATATATATACGTGGCGTGACATCTTCTAAAGTCATTTCAAAATCTTTTTAAAATTTTTTTGATGTCATTCGAAAGGTAATACTATTATATTGACTAACTCCACGATGTAAAGTTGGCTTGTCCATTTTGTTGAAATTATTTTCTCTTCATTATATAGACTCAAAGAACAACAAAAACAACACCGCTACCTAAGTGCGTAGCACGAAAGGTAATTGGAAAAGCGTAAGCTTTTACAATTGAAAGGGTTTTTCGTAACAAATATGATTTATATAGTTGCGATATAGGATTGATATAGATGTTAGATACTGAAGAAATATACAATGTATATAGTATTTATATAGTTACTAATGCTTCAACTCCACAGGCAAGCTGTGTCGTTAATTCACTGCGTTTCACTCCGTGAATTAGCGGTGTTTCTTTTTGTTTTTCGTTCTCACAAATATACTATATTTACTATTAAGGAAAATTCAGCAAACCGTTGGTATTAATGGCTCTCTGGTCAACGTTCTCACACTTTTGCCACCATTTTGTGCTAACGTAGATTATTTAAAGTTTCTGCCCGATCCATCCTTACAAATTTGAAATAGTCAATATAATACTATTATCAACTTTTTGGGAGGAATCAGAGACAATGAATAATGGTGAAACAAAAATTAAAGTAATAGATGCCATCTGTGGTGCTGGTAAAACATCATGGGCAATTCAAATGATAAATGACTCGGAGAAAATTAATGGATTCGGTGAAACATCGGATAAAAAATACATTTACGTAACACCATTTCTTAATGAAGTTGAACGTGTTAGCAATTCGACTAAAGCGGATTTCTTTCAACCGAATGCACAACAGGGTAAAGGTTCTAAAATCGAACATTTCAAAATGCTCGTGGAACTGGGGAAATCTATTGTTACTACTCATGAACTGTTTAAACGTTTAGATATGGAAACTTTAGAAGAAATTGAGCAAGAAGGTTATACGTTAATTATGGATGAAGTAGCAAATGTTCTTGAAGCAATCAACATCAGTCATAAAGACATTGAATATTTACTGAAATGGAATGTTATTGAAGTAGATGCGTTAGGAAAAGTCACTTGGTTAGATGATGAATATGGACAAGATAAAGATGATAGATTCCGTGATATTAAAATCATTGCGGAAAATGAAAACTTGTTCATTCTGCAAGAGAAAGCATTCTATTGGACAATGAATATAAAAGCGTTTGAATCGTTCGATGAAGTATACATTTTGACATATCTATTCGATGGACAAGATCAGCGAAATTATTATGACATGCACAATGTTAAATATGAAAAGTTCAGTGTGAGTAAAATTGAAAATAGATATTCAATTGTTCCATACGACAAAATGAAAGAACCAAGGAAAGAAATGTATGATTTATTAAATGTATATGAAGATTATCAAAATGGTAAATCCATCAGTAAAATGAACACCAATTATGATTCTCGAGAAAAATTAACAAGCAAACAAAAGCGTAATCAATTATCATCTACTTGGTTTAAGAATGCTTCGGAAAATGATTTGAAACAACTTAAAAATAATGCAAACAACTATTTACGCAACATTTGTTCAACCGATAATAACAAGGTCTTTTGGACAACCATAAAGAAGTACGCTCCAGTATTAAAAAATCCAAAATGTAAATACAACAAAAAAGATGACCGTTCTAAAGATAATTTCGTGTCATTCAATGCTAGAGCAACAAATAATTATGCTGAATGTGAATCAATGGTATATATGTATAACCGTTTCATGAACCCAAATGACAAGCAATTCTTCACAACAAGAGGTGTTCATGTAGATGAAGATTTATTAGCGGTAAGTGATTTAATTCAGTTTATATTCCGTGGGTGCGTTCGTAAAGGTGAACCGATGAATTGTTACATACCATCTGAAAGAATGCGTGAACTATTAAAAGATTGGGCGGAATATAAAATTTAAAAGAAGGCGAACCATATTATTGGTTCGTTTTTTTGTTATGCAATCATTTTGTATACAGGATTATTTCCTCTTGTCAGTAGGTTTAGAAGAGTCATATAATGAAATTAACATTTTACCAATATATGGTAGTTAGGAGATGGAACGAATGAAAAGACAGAGCGTATCATCATGTATAGGAGCACTTACGACACTGTTTTATGTACACAAGGACTCCGAAATGGGGATTAAAACGCTAGAGCAATACATTGAATGGGGATTGCTAAATGATACAGAGTTACTAGCGGAGATATTCGTGGAAACAAGATGTTGCGACCTATTGCATGGAATAAAGTTGTTCGATATGGTGGCTGCGGAACGGATAGAAGATATCTTGAGAGGTGTTAAATCCCAAGGCAATATCTAATGACCTCCGATTTTTCGGAGGTTCATCTATTTATATAAGGAGAGATTGCTATGAACGACGTATACATATTACAAAAGTTTGATAAACGAGAGTTTGCGAAAAACGAAATTTTGGTGACTTCAGAAGCGATTGAGATACTGGGCATCAGTCGTTCACGTATGAATGCACTGTTGAATAAGGGTCAACTGGAACCCATTAAACGGACGATAGGCGTTAATCTATTTTTACGTGATGACATTGTGAATAAGAAGGAAGAACTCATCAGGAAACGCAAGCAATACGGTTATAGGAATGATTGAACATATACGTACAATGTATGCTTCAGATAATTTAGAGCGCTCGGTTAACCTGCAGATATCTGATACAAACATTGTTCGTATCGGATATTTCAATTTATCAAAATTTGTCGAGATAAACGTTTGACATTTATAAACAACCAATTGCCAATAGGAGGATTATAATATGGGAATTAAATTAATTTACAAAAAAACGCTCGCTATGGATTTAATAAAAGCGGGACATGATTTGGAATATACGACACGTAATAGGAAGAATAGAAAATACCAATGTTACGCTTTTGAAGATTCAGTGGAATTAAGAAAGAGCATTGCCCAAATAAACAATCAAGAATACACAGGACATTCAACAGGCGATGAAACGGAATAAGAAAATACGAATATCGGAACGAACAAAGACGATCTTGTTATTTCTGTCAGTAATATTATTGATGATGTTGTTTATGTATCAAGTGTACAATAATTTATTTGCTAAAGATGATGAAACGATATGGATTGAACGAGAACGAGAAGAAAGACGGATTCAACGTGAAGAATGGTTAAAGAATATGGAGTGAAGGGTGTGATTAATGTTCAGACCCTTTTGTGTTTCAAGGGTAGTCACATTGTGACCACCGTTAAAGGGGGCTCACATTATGAGCTCCCTTTTATTATTTCAAGGGTGGAAACAATCTTTCGAACCTTTGATATTTCATCGAGGGTCGTAACGAAACGTGACATCCTTCAACTTGTGAACTTGAAACACAGGTTGGGACCGTTTTAGAGGACACCCAATATTTCCATAAAATGTATTGAATATTAATATTCAGAAAAATTGTTCTTTACATGGTTAACATTTGTTGATACTATAGAAAGACATCGAATATGACAATATTCGACAAATTACATAATGACCTCCAATTTCTAATGAAACTTTATAAACAAGTGGAGGAATTAACATGACAACAATAACAAATCAACACAGTAAAGCAATGACAACTAAGGAAGCGATTGAAACATTTGCTAGTTTTGAGCAAGCACAAGAATATGGACAAGCGTATGTTCACATTTTTAATGTTGCTAGAGCATATGCAAAAAAAGAGAAAAAACACATTTTCCAATGTAGTAAAAAAAGTAAACAAGATATGGCTTTAAATTCGGTGGAACAATTGGTAACTATTATACCGCCTGAACCAATGGATAGTATTGCTTCTGCAAAAACAATGGATTATGTTATAAATTTCATCGAGTTACATGATGAAAGAATTGTGTTATTACCAGAAATCGTTGATATGATGATTGACGAACTTATTAAATATTTTGATGAAATGCACAAAATCACCAACGAGGAACAGTATTTCTCTTACAAAGAGAGTGCTGAAACACAAAAATGGATGTGGGAAGGCATGAAAGAAATTCGCCATGCAACAATAACTCCTACTACTGATGGGTTTAAAGTGGTTTAATAATATAAATTGAATAAATGAATCGAGACCAATACAATATGTATTGGTTTTTTTGTTGTATATATATGAAGAAAGTCGACTCGGAGAAATAATTTTAAAAAAGTTTCGATCTTTGCTTTCCATTTCAAAACTTCTCAATATAATAAGCGTGTAATAAAAAATGAACACCTAAACGATACATTATATGAAAGAAAAAATAAAAATAAAAAAGTTTATATGGCTGCCTTACATATCGTACGACATCAATATAATAGTCGTATAAACAACGACATCAAAAAAACGTCGTAACAATAAATTAAAAAATATCACACTTGGAGGAATATATATTATGAAAACAGTAGCAAAAGAAATGAAAACAATGGAAGATATTTTAACGGTATTGGAAAAAGAGCCTTATGAGACATTTGAAGAATTACCATATCTTAAACAAGAAGAAGTTGCACACAAATCACAATTGCTTGATGAAATCGAAAGTGGAA
Organism: Bacillus sp. CDB3; assembly: GCF_002081505.1. NCBI lineage: Bacteria > Bacillati > Bacillota > Bacilli > Caryophanales > Bacillaceae > Bacillus > Bacillus sp. CDB3. The sequence continues at coordinate 183,628 of NZ_ALBR01000011.1, forward strand.
TTATTACAGATGTAGAAAAAGCGAAAAAATGGTTGGAATTAATTGAACTAGTAAATGAATGGGCACACGATGAAAATTGGGATTTTGTACACGCATTGGAATTTGTTGAAGGAACCGTCCAAATTTATAGTACATACGGAGAATATCAAGACCAATTTTCCGTTGATTTCGTAGATGGGAAGTTATATTTAGACGATGAACCTTTGGAATCTATTAACTTCCTTGGTAATGAAGGTTTAAATTCAATTGATGTACTTATGAACATGATTGAATTTAACATCACTATAAACGCCTAATTTAAAATACATGACCGTTGACTCAATGAGTTGGCGGTCAATAAAACAAAATTGATCCCAATGAAAATGTTGCCACCTGTCACATTATAACAGGTGGTTCCTTTTTCATATCATTCATCACCTATAGTAAGTAAAAAACCTTCTTCAACTTTTCTCATTTTAAAGTTTTTTAAAGTATCTGCGCTTTCCAAATTTAAAACAATATCACTGATGTCACCAAGATTTACTGTCAATGAATCGCCTTCTACAGGATGTGAAGTTATAATGCGATATTCTTTTTGTGCCTTGAAGAAATTTCTTTTGTAAAAGAATGCTTGAATCATATTTTTTTCATATTCTTCTCTTTTGAATGGGGTTTCCGCATGTTCATCAAAATATTTAACAGAACCATGACTAGCATGAATATTTTTTCTTTCAAAGCATTGTGTAATCTATCAAAAAACTCATCTTCATTTGTTATTAATATCGGTATTCTGTTAGGAAACTCTTCTTTCAAATATTCTATTACTTCATTTTTTATTTTTTGTGTATTATCATCAATATGTTCTATCTCTTCTCCAAAAATACCTGTAAAACAAGTTAATTGAAATTGACGTACTGCTTCATATGTTTGAGTAAAATAACCTCTAGTAACATTTATTTTGTGCATTTGCCCACCTGGGAGCCCAATACTAATTTCCCCTTTTGTCGGGTCAAAATGTCGAAAGTGAGAACCTTCATATTTATCGCCAATCCCTTTATCACCATGCTTTTTTTCTAAGTCGATAAAATAACCTGTATTTTTGAAATACAAATTCCCATCTAAGAACATTTGAACGTATTGTGGTTCAAAAAATTTAATTAGAATCGCAAACACCCCTTTTCCGCTTTATTCCATTATATCATATTTTCATAGAATGAACGTTCGTTTCGTAACAATCATATCATTAGTAATGTTTATTTTCGTTTGTGGTGCATTTTATCTCATTTACGACAATTACTATATGTTTCAATTTAAAGTCCGATACAAACGAATCTGAACGGTCAAATTTTCGTACGCTCATGCCTTACAAACCAAATTTTCTCAATATAATATCGGTAAATACGATATTGGAGTGAAATTGATGGGAAAGAAATACTATGTATATACGCATGAATTAAACGGTGAAATCATTTATGTTGGCAAAGGTTCTGGCATACGAGCAACATATTTTTCAAATAGAAGCGCGCTATGGAAAAATATTGTGGGCGATAATATTGAGTCATTGAATATAAATGTTGTGAAATATTTTGATGATGAAAACGAAGCATACACATACGAAGAAAAATTAACTTCATATTATAAAAGCGTTGGACAATGTAAAGCAAATTTGGATATCGGAAGGAAACATACAGAAGAATTTAAACGACAACAAAGTGAAAAATTAAAAGGCAAAAACGCACCATGGTATGGTAAAAAACTGTCCGATGAACATAAAAAGAAAATGAGTTTGTCACGCATGGGAGAGCGAAATCATCTTTATGGAAAAACTGGCAAAGATCATAATTGTTCAAAACCAACTGTTGCCATATTTCCTAATGGTGAAATAATTAAAACCGCTTCAAGAACAGAATTGGCAACCATAATGGAAGAAAAATATGATATGCGATTATCAACAGTGAATAAATGTATCGCTACAGGAAAACCATATCAAGCACGTTATAAACGTCATAAACATCTTGAAGGACTGATTATAAAATATATTGGGGCATAAACATCAAAGCGAATTCTTCGTTTTGATGTTTTTATTTTGGAAACTGCTTCTTGTTTCACAAACTAAAGTGATGATATAATGAACACAATCAAACGAATTAATGAATACATGCCAATAAACTGCAAGGGTATGTATCAAAATATTGAATTTGAAAACGTATTGTTTATGCGTTTTTACCATATAAAACGAGCATAACAGCCCCATATCTTCCGAGTTCATTGCAATGGTTGCGGATAAGCTAAGACTTGAACATAAGGCTTCTTAAATGTTGATATAACAGTATCTGACGCGAATTTAACGTTAGAGAACGTTGAGCAATAAATATCTTTGACTGATAAATAACACGGTCATATGGGTGATAAACACCGTTCTTTTGGTAGTTACTAAAACTATCGAGAGGGCGGTGTTTTTTGTCTGATTTCGAATTTTAAATCGAAAATTTTATGTTGTATTGCATGTCGAAGAATCTTTCGGTCAAGACTTTGAAAAGTTAAGAACAAACACTTAAGTTGTTTTCAGCGTACATAAAGAAAGAATTTGATAATTGGTACTCCTTATATGTAGCATACAAAATAAAATGAAATGGGGTACTAAAAATAAGGCGCAATTTGGATTAGAGTAAGGACAGCTTAACGGTTTTTGTTTGTGCTATAATCGGTAATAACAAGGGGGCTGACTTATGGAAAATATACTAATAGTTACATTAATTCAGGAACGGATAGCGGACGCATTTAATTTTTCTACTGACCCTATGGATAGTGAAGAACTGGACAGGGACGTATTATTTGAAATGTTAATTGCAATGAATGACATAGACCCTTCTTTTCAATTGGACGATATTATAAAAGAAGCGGAAAAGGTAGGCATGACCGCTGAAGAGGTACACATGGTTGCTATGGAAGTGTGTGACGCATATAAAAGACTAATAGAATTTGTTAAAAAGTCGCCTGAAAGGGTTACGGATGGTTTACTAGAATCATTCTTGAAATACGCAGATAACGGGCAGCGTGCAAAATCAAAGACGATGTTAAATTAAGGACACCTTAACGGGTGTCTTTTTTATTTGATAAAGTTGAGCAAAAATGGAGAGCAATCCCGATGTCTAAAGAGAATGCTGAAAGATGGATAAACAAAGATTTTAGTAAAGTTGTGGACGATCATAACTACTTTTGGAAACTGCAAGGTGGTAATATCGGAAAAGCGACAGGAGTTATGGATTCGCTAGAAGAGCAAACTTTTTCTTTAAATAATTTTGGAGATGGAGTAACAGGTGAATTACATAAATCTGGAGACCTTCAATATGTTGGTGGAACTTAAAATTTGCAATTTGTAGAAAAAAGCTTCTCTATAGAGGCTTTTTATTTTGTTGTTCCATGCATTCATAATTTTAGTGGGTAAGTTATCCATGATATAATAGATGATAATAAAAAGCCCTGCAAAACAGGACTATATTATTCTTCGTTTTTATTTTGTTTTTCTAATTCAACTAACTTTTGGATTAAAATATGCTGTGGCATATGCATAAGTTGTTCAAGTGGAACACCTAACGCTTTTGATAGGCGGACTGCAGTGTCTGGAGAAATTTGTAATGGTCTCATAGAAGTACCTCCTTTTTCGTATAGTATAGCATAAGATTGGGGGAGTGAGGATGACTCTTATATTTGCACATCGTGGTGCAGCGGGAACGTATCCGGAAAATACAATGATTTCATTTGAAGCGGCGGAGGCTTTTGGAGCAGATGGAATTGAACTCGATGTTCAATTCACGAAAGATCGAAAAGTTGTCGTCATTCATGATGAAACGGTGGATCGGACAACAAATGGAAAAGGTGCGGTTCGAAATTATTTATATGAGGATTTATGTAAGTTGGATGCGAGTTATAAATTCGGTGACAAAGTAGGTTTTTGCAAAATACCTCTTCTAGAAGAGGTGTTAGAATGGCTCGCAAAAACGAAATTGCTACTCAATATTGAACTGAAAAATAATAAAATCCCATACAGAGGTTTAGAAGAAGAGGTTATAACACTTGTACGTAAGTTTAGTCTAGAGGATCGGATTGTGTTTTCTTCTTTTAATCACTACAGTATGAAGCGATGTCATATGATGGCTCCTGATATTCAAACAGCTATTTTGTATCGTGAAGGTTTGCATAGCCCGTGGGCATATGCAAAAAAGATGGGTGCTACTGCTGTACATCCGAATTATCGTTATCTTCAAGATGCTATCGCTGAATTAACGATGGAAAGTGGTGTGGAGGTTCGCCCTTACACGATAAATGAAGAAACGCTTATGCGTAAATATTTTGATATGAATATATCGGCGATTATTACTGATTATCCTGAAACAGCAAGAACTTTATTACCGATAAAAAAATGAGACCTAATATAATGGTCTCATTTTTTATTTATGATATGTGAAAACTTTGTTTTATCTTCTGAAGCGTGCTTGTACTTTATTTCTCTTACGATCCCTGTGTAAGACGAAGCCGCCGAAGATATAAAACCCGAGTGCAAAGCAAAGAGCGCCGATTAAAAATTGTAACCACAATATAGGGATTGGGGAGAACAAAATCCCAAATACAGTATCTCTCATTAGTTTAATACCAAGCACGGCTAATGAAATGGGGATGAGTGCTAATAATAGAGCGAGGTAACGCTGCATACATAACGCTCCTTTTCAGATTATTTTGTGTATTTCAATGATGTTATATGGAATGGGGGTTTGTCAAGAGGTTGCTGAACGAGTAAGATAAGAATGTGAAAAATTTTGCAGAGATACTTCGAGAGGAAGTGTAATATATGAAACAAAAAGTTTTAATTGTTGGTGCAGGTGAAGGTGGCAGTACACTGCTGAATCTGTTACAAAGTTCGAATATATTTCAAATTATAGGGATTATTGATATAAATCCGATAGCAAAAGGATTACAAATGGCTAAGGAATACGGGGTTACAATTGGAGAGAGCGTAACGTCGTTTCTTTCTATGCATATTGATGTAATGTTTGATATGACAGGTGACGATGATTTACATAAAGATTTATTAATGAAAAAGCATAAAGATACTCTTCTTATACCAGGGGATATTGCGAAAATTGTTACGAGATTAGCGCATGAGAAGGAAGGCTTGATCGGGCAGTTAGAGGAACAAACGCAACAAGGAGAATTAATTTTAAATTCTACACATGACGGTATGATTGTTATTGATCGAGAGGGAAAAGTCCGTCTGTTTAATAAAAGCGCAGAGCGTATTATCGGATATAAAAAAGAAGAAGCGGTAGGGAAATATATTTTAGAAGTTATTCCAACGAGTAAGTTGCTCCGTATTATACGTACGAAACAAATAGAAGTGAACCATGAACTGACGTTAGAAAATGACAAGAAGATCATTACAACGCGTATACCAATATTAAAAGAAGGTGGAGAGGTTCAAGGGGCATTTGCGATTTTTAAAGATATTACAGAAGTTGTAGATTTAGCGGAAGAAGTTACAGACTTAAAAGAAATTCAAACGCTACTCGAGGCGATCATTAACTCATCTGAAGAAGCGATTTCGGTTGTCGATGAGAAAGGAAGAGGGTTAGTTATAAACCCTGCATATACGAAGTTAACGGGTTTGACGGAAGAAGATATTCTCGGGCAGCCAGCTACAACTGATATTGTAGAAGGTGAAAGTATGCATATGAAAGTACTTCGGACACGCCGAGCGGTACGAGGAATACATATGAAGATTGGGCAAAAGAAGCGCGACGTAATTGTAAACGTAGCACCAGTTATTGTAGATGGAATATTGAAAGGGAGCGTCGGGGTAATTCGTGACGTATCAGAAATTCAAAAATTAACAAATGAATTAAATAGAGCAAGACAAATCATCCGAACATTAGAAGCGAAATATTCATTTGATGATATAGTCGGGAAGTCAGATGAAACAACAGCAGCTATTGAACAAGCAAAACTTGGAGCGAATACACCAGCAACGGTACTACTTAGAGGGGAATCAGGGACAGGGAAAGAGTTGTTTGCACACGCTATTCATAATGGTAGTAATCGAAAATACAATAAGTTCGTCCGAGTAAACTGTGCTGCTATTTCCGAGACGTTATTAGAAAGTGAATTATTCGGTTATGAGGAAGGTGCGTTCTCGGGAGCGAAAAGAGGCGGGAAACGAGGGTTCTTTGAAGAAGCGAACAATGGAAGTATTTTTTTAGATGAAATTGGAGAGTTATCTGCAAATACGCAAGCAAAGCTCCTTCGAGTACTGCAGGAAAAAGAGATTGTGAAAGTAGGTGGAACGAAAGCGATACCTATTAATGTTCGAGTAATTGCAGCGACGCATGTGAATTTAGAAAAAGCAATTTTAGAAGGAAAGTTCCGAGAAGATTTATATTACCGCTTAAATAAAATTCCGATTCAAATTCCTTCTCTTCGTCAGCGCAAAGGAGATATACCGGCGATTGCAGAAAGGTTAATTCAAAAAATTAACCAAGATTATGGCCGGAATGTAGAAGGGCTCACCGATTCAGCTGTTTCGTATTTACAATCATATGAATGGCCAGGAAATGTTAGGGAACTTGAAAATATTCTAGGGCGAGCAATTATTTTTATGAATTATAACGAGATATACATTGATGTACATCATTTACCCCCATTACATAAAGAGGAACAAGTGGAGACGAAACAAAATAATTTATTACCTGAATTAGAGGAGAAGGCCCTTGAACACTTAGTGACAGAATTTGAGGGGAATATTATACGTGAATATTTGGAGAAATTTGATGGGAACAAAACGAAAACTGCAAAAGCGTTAGGGATTTCAGTTCGAAACTTATATTACAAGCTAGAAAAGCACGACTGTGCAAAAAATAGCATGCAATAAATTGCGTACCATGCAATTTATTGCATGGTATACAAAAAGCGACAAAACAAGACAGAATATTTCGTTGTTTTCCAAAGTATTGATTTTACAGCATTTTGAATGCGTTTTCATTATTGGTAAGACCACTTTTAAAAGTTGGCACGGTATTTGCTTAATGAATAGACGAGGGACGACGGAAAGGGTTGATTACAAAATATGAAGTTAGAACATTTAATTGATCAAGCGGCAGGACAGCCTAAAAAAACTGTGGCTGTAGCAGTAGCTGAAGATCATGAAGTAATTGAAGCTGTAGCGAAGGCAATTCAACTACAGCTAGCTCAATTTCGTCTATATGGAAATCAAGAGAAAATAATGGGGATGCTACAAGAGCATGGATTACAAACTTCAGAACATATTGAAGTGATTGCAGCAACGTCAAGTGCTGAGGCTGCAGAACTTTCTGTTAAAGCTGTAAGAAATGGCGAAGCAGATGTGCTTATGAAGGGGAACATCCCAACTGCAAATATTTTGAAAGCCGTATTAAATAAAGAGTGGGGACTTCGTAAGGGCAGCGTACTTTCACACGTTGCAGCGTTTGAAGTTCCAAATTACGATCATCTTATTTTTGTTACAGATGCAGCGATGAACATTGCACCTGATGTAACACAAAAAGCTGCTATTATACAAAATACTGTAGAAGTTGCCCGGGCAATAGGAATAGATTTGCCGAAGGTAGCGCCAATTGCAGCGGTAGAGGTTGTTAATCCTGCGATGCAAGCGACAATTGATGCAGCGATGTTAACTCAAATGAATCGCCGCGGACAAATTAAAAATTGTGTCGTTGATGGACCACTTGCTTTAGATAATGCAGTATCACAAATTGCAGCAGAACATAAAGGCATAGTAAGTGATGTAGCAGGTAAGGCAGACATTTTACTCGTCCCAACGATTGAAGCTGGAAATGTGCTATATAAATCACTCGTCTATTTTGCAAATGCAAAGGTAGGGGCGATGATTGCAGGCGCTAAAGCACCGATTGTTTTAACATCACGTGCTGATTCAGCAGAAACAAAAGTATATTCATTAGCATTGGCAGTTGCGACTGCTTCAAAATAAACCAAATAGGGTAAAACAATTAGGGGGAAACGACAATGACATTAGAAATCTTCGAATACTTAGAAAAATATGATTATGAGCAAGTAGTATTTTGTCAAGATAAAGAATCTGGTTTAAAAGCAATCATTGCAATCCATGATACAACACTTGGACCAGCTCTTGGTGGAACAAGAATGTGGACATATGATTCTGAAGAAGCGGCGATTGAAGATGCATTGCGTCTTGCAAAAGGGATGACATACAAAAATGCAGCAGCTGGTTTAAACTTAGGTGGTGCAAAAACAGTAATTATCGGTGATCCACGTAAAGATAAAAGTGAAGCGATGTTCCGTGCATTAGGACGCTACATTCAAGGACTAAACGGACGTTACATTACAGCTGAAGATGTTGGTACAACAGTAGATGATATGGATATTATCCACGAAGAAACTGACTTTGTAACAGGTATTTCACCTTCATTCGGTTCTTCTGGTAACCCATCTCCAGTAACTGCATACGGTGTTTACCGTGGTATGAAAGCAGCTGCAAAAGAAGCGTTCGGTACAGATAGTCTAGAAGGAAAAGTAATTTCTGTTCAAGGTGTTGGTAACGTAGCATATCACCTATGCAAACATTTACACGCTGAAGGAGCAAAATTAATCGTTACAGATATTAATAAAGAAGCTGTACAACGTGCAGTAGAAGAATTCGGTGCAACAGCAGTTGAACCAAATGAAATTTACGGTGTTGAATGTGATATTTATGCACCATGTGCACTAGGGGCAACAGTTAATGATGAAACTATTCCACAACTTAAAGCAAAAGTAATCGCAGGTTCTGCAAATAACCAATTAAAAGAGGATCGTCACGGCGACATCATTCATGAAATGGGTATTGTATACGCACCAGACTATGTTATTAATGCAGGTGGTGTAATTAACGTAGCAGACGAGTTATATGGATACAATAGAGAACGTGCATTAAAACGTGTTGAGTCTATTTATGACACAATTGCAAAAGTAATCGAAATTTCAAAACGCGATGGCATAGCAACTTATGTAGCAGCAGATCGTCTAGCTGAAGAGCGCATTGCAAGCTTGAAAAACACTCGTAGCACATACTTACGCAACGGTCACGACATTATTAGCCGTCGCTAATCATTCATATACAACTTTTACAAAAGGTGTGGTTACCTCTTATGAGGTTTCCACTTCCTTTTGAATTTATTAGTGGAGGTAGCAACATTGTCCTTAAATCGAATTCTTGTTATTAATCCGGGTAGTACATCCACAAAAATTGGTGTTTTTGATAATGAAAGACCCGTTTTAGAAGAAACAATTCGTCATGATGAAGAACAGATTGGAAAATATAAGCGAATTATCGATCAATATGAATTTCGAAAAGAAACGATTTTAGAAGTTTTACATTCGCATGGTATTAACATTTCAAAATTAAACGCTGTTTGTGGTCGTGGTGGATTACTTCGTCCAATCGAAGGCGGTACGTACACAGTAAACGATGCGATGTTAGAAGATTTAAAAAATGGATTTAGCGGTCATCACGCTTCAAACCTTGGAGGCATTCTAGCTTATGAAATTGCTTCTGGATTAAATATTCCTGCATTCATTGTGGATCCTGTCGTTGTAGATGAAATGGAGCCAATTGCTCGTATAAGCGGTATTGCTGGTATGGAACGTAAAAGTATTTTCCATGCATTAAACCAAAAAGCGGTTGCTCGTAAAGTGGCTGAACAATTAAATCACAAATACGAAGATTTAAATTTATTAGTTACACATATGGGCGGCGGTATTACAGTTGGTGCTCATAAAAAAGGGAAAGTTATCGATGTTAATAACGGCTTAAACGGAGAAGGACCATTTAGTCCAGAGCGTGCTGGTACAGTACCAGTAGGACAATTAGTTGAAATGTGTTTCTCTGGTGAGTATTACCGAGACGAAATGGTTAAAAAACTTGTCGGACAAGGTGGACTTGTAAGTCTAATCGGTACAAACGATGCAATTAAAGTAGAACAAATGGTTGAAAAAGGTGATCCTGAAGCAACACTTATTTATAAAGCAATGGCATATCAAGTTGCAAAAGAGATTGGCGGAGCGAGTGCTGTACTTCACGGGAAAATCGATGCAATCGTATTAACTGGTGGACTTGCATACAGTAAAATTCTTGTCGATGAAATAAAAGAACGTGTTGACTGGATTGCAGATGTTATTGTGCATCCAGGAGAAGATGAGTTACAAGCGTTAGCAGAAGGAGCACTTCGTGTATTACGTGAAGAAGAAGCGCCGAAAGAGTATGTTGTAAGAGAAAAACAAACAGTAGCTAGGGGTTGAGATAATGGCAAGAGAATATGATTTAGTCATCGTTGGCGGCGGTACAGGTGGATATGTTGCTGCTATTCGCGCATCACAACTAGGATTAAAAACAGCACTTGTTGAAAAAGAAAATCTTGGTGGTACTTGTTTGCACAAAGGATGTATTCCTAGTAAAGCTCTTTTACGTAGTGCAGAAGTATACGCAACTGCTAAAAAAAGCGAAGAGTTCGGAGTTATTGCAAGTAATGTAGAACTGAACTTTGCAAAAGTACAAGAGCGTAAAGAGAAGATTGTAACGCAGCTCCATAAAGGCGTTCAACATTTAATGAAACAAGGTAAAATTGATGTGTTTGAAGGTATTGGCCGTATTCTTGGCCCATCTATTTTCTCTCCGATGCCAGGGACAATTTCAGTTGAACTTGCAAGTGGAGAAGAGAATGAAATGTTAATTCCAAAAAATGTACTTGTTGCAACAGGTTCTCGCCCAAATTCATTACCAGGTTTAGAATTAGACGGAGAGTACGTAATGTCTTCAGATCATGCCCTGAAAATGGAAACGCTTCCTAGTTCGATTATTATCGTTGGTGGCGGTGTAATCGGTATTGAGTGGGCATCGATGCTTGCTGACTTCGGTGTAGAAGTTACAGTGTTAGAGTATGCGAAAACTATTTTACCACTAGAAGATCAGGACGTTTCAAAAGAAATGCAACGTCTATTCAAGAAAAAAGGTATTAAAGTGGTAACGGGTGCAAAAGTATTACCAGAAACATTGGTAAAAGATAATGGAGTAACAATTCAAGCTGAACATAACGGTGAGAATAAAGAATTTAAAGCAGAAAAAATGCTTGTATCTGTAGGAAGACAAGCCAATACGCAAAATATTGGTTTAGAGAATACGGATATCGTTGTGGAAAAAGGATACATTCAAACAAATGAGTTTTATCAAACGAAAGAATCGCATATTTACGCAATTGGAGATGTAATCGGTGGCCTGCAACTTGCTCACGTTGCTTCTCATGAAGGAATTGTTGCAGTAGAACATATTGCGGGTAAAGAAGTTACACCAATTGATTATTCTATGGTATCGAAATGCGTATATAGCAGTCCGGAAGTTGCTTCTGTCGGTTTAACAGAACAAGAAGCGAAAGAAAAAGGCTATAAGTTAAAAGTAGGTAAGTTCTCATTCCGTGCAATCGGAAAGGCACTTGTATACGGAGAATCAGATGGATTTGTAAAACTTGTAGTTGATGAAGAAACAAATGACATTCTCGGTGTTCATATGATTGGACCACATGTAACAGATATGATTTCTGAAGCTGGTCTTGCAAGAGTACTTGATGCAACACCTTGGGAAGTAGCACATACAATTCATCCGCATCCATCATTATCTGAGGCGATTGGTGAAGCAGCATTAGCTGTAGATGGAAGAGCGTTACACGCATAAAAATGTGGATTTAGGAGGTTATGAAAAATGGCAGAAGTAAAAGAAAAGCGCCATGAAGAGCTTGGCTTAAGTGATGAGCAAGTATTAGAAATGTTCCGTACGATGTTGCTTGCACGTAAAATCGACGAACGTATGTGGTTATTAAACCGTGCAGGTAAAATTCCATTCGTAATTTCTTGTCAAGGACAAGAGGCTGCACAAGTTGGAGCAGCGTTCGCTCTTGATAGAGAGAAAGATTATGCATTACCATACTACCGTGATATGGGTGTTGTACTAGCGTTTGGTATGACAGCTAAAGAGCTTATGTTGTCTGCTTTCGCGAAAGCTGGAGATCCAAACTCTGGTGGTCGTCAAATGCCTGGTCACTTCGGTCAAAAGAAAAATCGTATTGTTACAGGTTCATCTCCAGTAACAACACAAGTACCACACGCAGTTGGTATTGCACTAGCTGGAAAAATGGAGAAGAAAGATTTAGTAACGTTCGTTACATTTGGAGAAGGTTCTTCAAACCAAGGTGACTTCCATGAAGGGGCAAACTTTGCTGGTGTACACAAACTACCTGTTATTTTCATGTGTGAAAATAACAAATATGCAATCTCTATTCCGGTTGAAAAACAATTAGCATGTAAAAACGTATCAGATCGTGCAATTGGTTACGGTATGCCTGGATATACAATAGACGGAAACGATCCGCTTGCAGTATATAAAGCTGTAAAAGAAGCAGCAGACCGCGGCCGACGTGGTGAAGGCCCAACTTTAATTGAAACAGTATCATATCGTTTAACAGCACATTCTAGTGACGACGACGATCGTGTTTATCGTGATAAAGAAGAAGTAGAAGAAGCAAAGAAAAAAGATTCAATTATAACATTTGCAGCTTATTTAAAAGAAGCTGGCGTGTTAACTGAGGAATTTGAAAAACAAATGTTAGACGAAATTATGCATATCGTAAATGAAGCAACAGAATATGCAGAAAATGCTCCGTATGCAGCACCTGAAGATGCATTGAAGCACGTATACGCAGAATAGGGGGGAACGTTTCATGGCTGTAATGTCTTATATTGATGCTATTACATTAGCAATGCGCGAAGAAATGGAACGCGATGAGAAAGTATTCGTTTTAGGAGAAGATGTTGGTAAAAAAGGTGGCGTGTTTAAAGCGACACATGGTTTGTATGATCAATTTGGTGAAGATCGTGCGCTTGATGCACCGCTTGCAGAATCTGCAATTGCTGGGGTAGCAATTGGTGCGGCAATGTATGGCATGCGTCCAATCGCTGAAATGCAGTTTGCTGATTTCATCATGCCAGCAGTAAACCAAATTGTTTCTGAGGCAGCAAAAATTCGTTATCGTTCTAACAATGATTGGACTTGTCCAGTTACAATTCGTGCACCATTCGGCGGTGGGGTTCACGGTGCATTGTATCATTCACAATCTGTAGAAGCGATGTTTGCAAACCAACCAGGTTTAAAAATTGTTATCCCTTCTACACCATATGATGCAAAAGGCTTACTAAAAGCTGCAATTCGTGATGAAGATCCAGTATTATTCTTTGAACATAAACGTGCATACCGCTTAATTAAAGGTGAAGTGCCAGAAGATGACTACGTATTACCGATCGGAAAAGCAGATGTAAAACGCGAAGGTGATGATATTACCGTTATCACGTACGGATTATGTGTTCACTTTGCTCTTCAAGCAGCTGAAAAGTTAGCACAAGATGGCATCTCTGCACACATTCTTGATTTACGTACTGTATATCCATTAGATAAAGAAGCAATCATTGAAGCAGCTTCTAAAACGGGTAAAGTTCTTCTTGTAACAGAAGACAATAAAGAAGGAAGTATTATAAGTGAAGTGGCAGCAATTATTGCTGAAAATTGCCTGTTTGATTTAGATGCACCAATTGCACGTCTTGCAGGTCCAGATGTTCCAGCAATGCCATATGCACCAACAATGGAAAAATTCTTTATGGTAAATCCAGATAAAGTTGAAAAAGCAATGCGTGAACTTGCGGAATTTTAATCGGGGGGACTATACATGGCTGTAGAAAATATTACAATGCCTCAGCTCGGGGAGAGCGTTACAGAGGGCACAATTAGTAAATGGCTCGTTAATGTTGGCGATCACGTAAATAAGTATGATCCGCTTGCAGAAGTAATGACTGATAAAGTAAATGCCGAAGTACCATCTTCTTTCACGGGTATTGTGAAAGAGTTAATAGCTGGTGAAGGTGATACGTTAGCTGTAGGTGAAGTTGTTTGTGTCATTCAAGTAGAAGGCGCAGATGAAGTAGCTGCAACAGCTGTAGAGGAAAAAACGAAAGAAGAACCAAAGGCAGAAGTAACTACTGCTGAGAAAGCACCGAAAGCGAAACAACCAACTGATGGAAAACCACGTTTTTCACCAGCGGTATTAAAACTTGCGGGCGAGCATAACGTTGATTTAGATCTAGTAGAGGGTACGGGAGCAAATGGTCGTATTACTCGTAAAGATATTTTAAAGCTAGTGGAATCTGGAAATATTCCGCAAGCTGGTGCGAAAAAAGAGGAAGCCATTGCAGTAGCAGAGCGTCCAGAAGCACCAAAATCAGCGGCAGTAGCACCGGTAGCGCAAAAAGTAGAAGCTGCGAAACCAGTTTCTGTACCGACAATGCCTGGAGATATCGAAATTCCAGTAACAGGTGTGCGTAAAGCAATTGCAGCGAATATGTTACGCAGTAAACACGAGGCACCTCATGCTTGGATGATGATTGAAGTAGATGTGACAAACCTTGTATCATACCGTAACTCAATTAAAGGCGATTTCAAAAAGCGTGAAGGCTTTAACTTAACGTTCTTTGCTTTCTTCGTAAAAGCAGTAGCACAAGCGCTAAAAGAATATCCTCAAATTAACTCAATGTGGGCTGGCGATAAAATCGTTCAGAAGAAAGACATTAACCTTTCTATCGCTGTTGCAACAGAGGAAGAACTATTTGTACCAGTAATTAAGCAAGCGGACGAAAAAACAATTAAAGGTATCGCTCGCGAAATTACAGAACTTGCAGGAAAAGTACGCACGAAATCATTAAAAGCTGATGAAATGCAAGGCGGAACATTTACAATTAATAACACAGGATCATTCGGTTCTGTTCAATCTATGGGTATTATTAATTACCCACAAGCGGCTATTTTACAAGTTGAATCAATTGTAAAACGCCCAGTAATTATGGATAATGGTATGTTCGGTGCTCGTGACATGGTTAACTTATGTTTATCACTTGATCACCGTGTACTTGATGGTTTAATTTGTGGTAAATTCTTAGGACGTGTAAAAGAAATTTTAGAAAACATGTCAGAAAATAATACATCTGTATATTAATAAAAAAAGCTACGCTCTGTCGTACGCGTTTACTTTATTCTTTACTTTACTTTCTTACTTCTTCGTCTACTCCTACCTTACTACTTAGTACTAAACTTTAACCTTAACCGTTAACT